>CAYNUN010000274.1:0-3460 GCA_964400345.1 uncultured Methylobacteriaceae bacterium | reverse complement strand
GCGGGCATGACGGTTCGGGCGGGTATCCATCAGGCCGCATGCGCGGGCATGACGGACCGGGCGGGTATCCATAAGGTCGCATGCGCGGGCATGGAGGATCCGGCCTGATTTCTTCCGGCGGACGGGCTTCGTCGGCATGGCGAAACGGGGGCCGTCGGGCGGGCGATCGATCGGGTCGTATCGTCGAACGTTTCGGGCGTGTAGAATCTTCTTCGCGTGACGTTGCGGAACGGATTTCGGCGGGCCGGCCGCTCTGGTATATCAGAGCGCCGTTCTCAGACGGCTGCGTAATGGAGCTCTTCATGTCCTGCCGCTCCTTAGGTCTTCTTTCGGCGTGTCTCTCGGTCGTTCTGCTTCTTCCCGCTTCGTCCTCGGCGCAGGCGCCGGGAGGGCGGCCGGGCGGACCTCCGCAGGGCGGTGCGCCGCGGACCGTGGCCGTCGTGCTCGGCAAGGCCGTCAAGCAGCCCATGCCCGTCCGTTTCGATACGATCGGTTCAGTGCAGACCATGGCGAGCGTCACGCTGCGCCCGCGCGTCGAAAGCCAGATCGTCGAGATCGCCTTCAAGGACGGGGCGGCGGTGAAGAAGGACGACGTGCTCGTCCGGCTCGACTCCCGCGGCATCGAGGCTCAGATCCGTCAGGCGGAAGCCAATCTGCTGCGCTCGCAGGCGCAGCTCGAACAGGCCCAGCGCGACGTGCGCCGCTTCGAGCAACTGCTCGCCAACGAGGCGGGCTCGCGCGTGAATTACGATAATGCGCGGACGCAGGTCGTGGCGATCGGCGCGCAGATCAAGGCCGAAGAGGCGGTTCTCGACAATCTCCGGGTCTCGCTGTCCCACTACACGATCACGGCGCCGATCACGGGCCGGGTCGGCGTCGCGGGCCTCAAGGAAGGCAACATCGCCAAGACGGGCGACGGGAGCCCGCCGCTCGCGGTGATCAACCAGACCGCGCCGATCTATGTGGCCTTCTCCGTGCCTCAGCGCTTCCTTCCGGAACTGCGGGCCGCCGCTTCCGATCCCTCCGCCAAGGTCGAAGTGACCCCGCAGGGCGGCAGCACGGCGGTCGTCGGGCGGATCGCGGTCATCGACAATCAGGTCGACGCCGCCTCCGGCACGATCAGCGTGCGGGCCGAATTCGCCAATGCCGATGAAATCCTGTGGCCGGGCCAGCTCTGCAATGTCCGGGTCATCTTCCGGGTGGAGCCGGAAGCCGTGGCCGTGCCGCGCGAAGCGGTGCAGACGGGCCAGCGCGGCTCCTTCGTCTTCGTGGTCACGGACGGCGTCGCCAAAGTGCGCCCCGTGACGGTGGCACGTTCGGTCGGCGCCCTCGCGGTGATCGCCGACGGACTCAAAGGCGACGAAACCGTCGTCGTCGACGGACAGCTTCTCGTCACGGACGGCGCGCGCGTCGAACAGCGCGGCGGAGGAGGTGGCGGCGGCAATCCCGGAGCTGCGGGCGAGCCGCGGAAGGGAGCGTCCTGATGAACCTCTCCGAGCTCTGCATCCGCCGCCCGGTGATGACGACGCTCATCACCATGAGCTTCATCATCTTCGGGCTCTTCGCCTATCGGCAATTGCCCGTCGCGGCCTTGCCGCGGGTCGACTTCCCCACGATCAACGTGCAGGCGCAGCTGCCGGGCGCGAGCCCGGAGACGATGGCGGCTTCGGTCGCCGCGCCGCTGGAGCGGCAATTCGCCAATATTTCGGGCATCACGTCGCTGACCTCGATTTCGAGCCAGGGCTCGACTTCGATCACGATCCAATTCGACCTCGACAGGAACATCGACGGCGCGGCGCTCGACGTGCAGGCCGCGATCAGCTCCTCGTTGCGGCGTCTGCCCGCCGACCTGCCGAATCCGCCGAGCTTCAGAAAGGTGAACCCGGCCGACCAGCCCGTGCTGTTCATGGTCGTGAGTTCGAGCACCCTGCCGCTTTCGCGCGTCAACGACTTCGCCGAAAGCATTCTTCAGCAACAGATTTCCCAGATTCCCGGTGTCGCGCAGGTCAACGTCTTCGGCTCGCAGAAATATGCCGTCAGGATTCAGGCGGATCCGGAGGCGGCGGCGGCGCGCGGCCTGTCCTTCGCCGACATCCGCGCGGCGGTGGCCGCGGCCAATTCCAACCAACCGACGGGCACGCTGCGGGGCGACCGCCAGCGCGTGACGATCGAAGCCTCGGGCCAGCTCGAAAAGGCGGCGGATTACGAGAATCTGATCATCGCGTCGCGCAACGGCGTGCCGGTGCGGCTGCAGGACATCGCGACCGTGAAGGATTCGGTCGAGAACGATCAGGTCGCGAGCTGGTTCAACGGCGAGCGGTCGCTGCTGCTGGCCGTGTTCCGCCAGTCCGACGCGAACACCGTGGACGTGGTCGATTCGATCCGCGCCCGCGTGCCGCTCTATCGCGACCAGTTGCCCGCCTCGATCAATCTCTCGGTCCTCAACGACCGTTCGATCCCGATCCGCGAGGCGGTGTTCGACGTGCAGTTCACGCTGACGCTGTCGATCTTCCTCGTCGTGATGGTGATCTTCCTGTTCCTGAAGTCGGCCACGGCGACGATCATCCCGTCGCTCGCGCTGCCCGTATCGCTCGTCGGCACCTTCGCGGCGATGTACGTGTTCGGCTATTCGATCGACAACATCTCGCTGCTGGCGCTGACGCTCTCGGTCGGCTTCGTCGTCGACGACGCCATCGTGATGCTCGAAAACATCATGCGCTACATCGAGAAGGGCGTGCCGCCCTTCGAGGCGGCGTTGAAGGGCTCGCGCGAGATCGGCTTCACGATCGTCTCGATCACCTTGTCGCTGGTGGCGGTGTTCATCCCCGTCTTCTTCATGGGCGGCGTGGTCGGGCGCGTCTTCCGCGAATTCGCGGCGGTCATTTCGGTGGCGATCCTCGTGTCCGGCATCGTGTCCCTGACGCTGACGCCGATGCTCTGCGCGCGCATCCTGCGCCCGGTTGATCACTCCAAGAAGCCCGGGCTCTTCTCGCGGATCGTGGATGCGGGCTTCGACGGAATGCTCGCCGCCTATCGGGTGACGCTCGATCTCGTGCTGCGGTGGCGGCTCGCGATGCTCGTCTTCACCATCGCCACGGTGTTCGTGACGGCCAAACTTTATATGGACGTGCCGAAGGGCTTCTTCCCGCAGGAGGACACGGGCCTGCTCCGCGCCGCGACGGAGGGCGCGCCCGACGCCTCCTTCGAGACGCTGGCGGCGCGTCAGCTGCAACTGATGGAGATCGTCCGGAAGGATCCGGCGGTCGAATATCTGACGGCGAATATGGGCAATTTCGCCGTCAATCAGGGCTTCATGTTCATCGCGCTCAAGCCGCGAGACCAACGCGAGGACGCGGGCCAGGTCATCGCCCGACTGCGCGCCGCCACGCGCGGCGTGCCGGGGATGACGATCGTCTTCCAGTCGGTGCAGAACATCAATCTGAACGCGGGGCGCCAGTCG
>CAYNUN010000273.1:0-3466 GCA_964400345.1 uncultured Methylobacteriaceae bacterium | reverse complement strand
TAGCGCAGCACGGTCAGCGACGCGCCGGTGTCGACGACGGCGGTCACGCGGACGCCGTTGAAGAGCACATCGCCGCTGCTGAAGCCCGCGGAGCGGTCTCGGGCGATGAAGGCGCGGCCCATGATCGTTTCGCCCGTATATCGGGACGCTTCGGCGGGCGAAGAGGTGAACAGATAGGTGGAGAGGGCCTTCTGGATGGACCAGAATACGGGACCCGCCAGTCCCAGCAGGAGCCCGATCGACAGCAATTTGAGCGCGCGAACGAACATCGGGCCGGATCCGTGAAATCGGTCCAGATTAACGCGGCCGGCCCGTTGCGACAACACAAGCCTCTCTACAACCGCAGCGTTCAGTCGCCCGTCTTCGAAGGTTCCAACCGGGACAGATTGACCATCATCGTCCAGAGCGGCTTTCGGCGGCGATCGTCCCGCGGCGGCGGCTCTTGATCCGCCTTGGGTGCGAGGCCGCGAGAGGACAGGCCCACCGTGACGGGCTCGACCGTGTCCGGCTCGGCCCGCTCCTCCTCGCGCGCAGCCGGGCGGGCCTCGACGGACCGCACGGGGCGGACGGCGCGGACGGGGGCCGTGTTCAGAACGGAGGGATTGAAGGTGATCCGCATGGAACCTCGCTCGGTCGCGTCCTTCGGAAAGACGGCCGCGGCGACGGAAAGTTGAGCCGCGCGGATATGAAACGTCTCCGGCGCGGGTCAGAACATGCGCGCGCCGACCAAGCGCTCGACGGCCGCGTGATCGGGCGAGCCGCCCCGCGCGCCCGGCCCGCTGCAGGCCGCGGCTCCCGCCGCTGCGCCGCGCAGAAGCGCACCGGAGAATCCGAAACCGCGATCGAGCGCGGCGGCGAAACCGCCGCAGAAGGCGTCTCCCGCACCGATCGTGTCGACGACGGAGACCGGGAAAGCCTGCACCTCGCGCCGCACGCCGGACCACCAGCCGATCAACCCCTCCCCGCCCAGCGTGACGACGCAGGCCGTGCCCGTCGCATCGACAGCGCGGGCCGCGGCGTCGGGATCGGTTTCGGGCTTGCCCAGGAGCCTGGCGACGGCGAGCGCCTCCGACGCATTGACCACGAGAATGTCGATGTCGGACAGGCAGGCGGCGTCGAAGCCCGAAACCGGAGCCGCATTGAACACGACCCTTGCGCCGGCGGCCTTGGCGCGTGCGGCCGCCGCGGCGGAAGCCGCGACCGGCAATTCGCCCTGAAGAAGCAGCGTGTCGCCCGGCCCGAGCCCGACGGCGTCGAGCGAAGCGGGATCGGCGAGGGCATTGGCTCCCGAGGCGACCGCGATCATGTTCTCGCCGCCCGCATCGACGGTGATGAAGGCCGCGCCGGTCGGCGCATCGGTGCGGGTCACGCGGGAGACGTCCACCCCAGCCGCGACGAGATCGGCAAGGGCGATGTCGGCGAAGGGATCGCGCCCGACCGCCCCGAGAAAGACGGTCCGTGCACCGCCGCGAGCGGCGGCCCAAGCCTGATTGGCTCCCTTGCCGCCGCCCATGACGGCGTAGGACGGCCCGGACACCGTCTCTCCCGGCGCGGGAAGCGCCGCGACGCGGGTCACGAAATCGACGTTCACCGAGCCGAAAACGACGATCATGCCGCGGGTCTCCGCGGGGAACACGCCGCCGGGCGGGCGATCACCGACGCAGCTCCGCATGCGCGGCGACGAAGGCGCCCGCCGCGGCGCGGATTTCGGCAAGGCCGGAGCCGGGCTTGTAGAGGGCCGAGCCGATGCCGAAACCGGCCACCGGGGCCGCGCGCCAACGCCCGAGATCGTTCGCCGCCACGCCGCCGACGACGACGAAGCGCGTGTCGGGCGGAAGCACGGCTGCGAGCGCCTTGACGCCCGCGGGCGAGGTCGCCTCTCCGGGAAAGATCTTGAGGAGATCGGCTCCTGCGCGCAGTGCGGCGAAGGCTTCCGTCGGCGTGAAGATGCCCGGGGCGGAGACGAGGCCGAGCGCCTTTGTGCGTGCGATCACGGCCGGGTCGCAGTTCGGCGACACGATCAGCGTTCCGCCCACGGCCGCGACGGCATCGACCTGCGCGGTCTCATGGACCGTGCCCGCGCCGACGATCGCGCGCCCCCCGAGGGCCTTGCTCATGCGGGCGATGCTCTCGGTCGGCGAAGGCGAGTTCAAGGGCACTTCCATGATGCGGAAGCCCGCGGCAAGCAGCGCCTCGCCGACGGGGACGGCCTCGTCGGGCGTGATGCCGCGCAGGATCGCGATCAGCGGACAGGCGGCGAAGGCGGCGTCGAAGGCGGCGCGGTTCATGTCGTAGGCCCGTTCGCGGCTTCGAGGATGCGGGCGAGACCCGCGATGAAGGTCTCCTCGGGATCGAGGAAGCGGACCTCGATGCCGAAGGTCGCGAAGGCGGCGGCGTAGTTGCGGTGGAAGACCCCGTCGGCCACGACGACGATCTCGCCGGGCGGGCGATCGAGCGCCATGCCGTTGAGGATTTCGGACCCGATCAGAAGGCCGGAAAGATAAGGCCCGACCTCGGCCCCGCCCATGTCGCCCAGAAGCACGCTCGTGCGCGCACCGAAGGCCTGATGGGTGAGACCGCCGTAACGCCGGGCCGCCGCCAGCCCGCGCGCGAAGCCCGCAGGATCCTCGGGCTCCTCGGCGAGTTTGCCGAGGATCGTGTGATCCTTGAGAGCGCCGTAGAAGTCGCCCGTCATGAAGGAGACGAAGCCTTCGACGACGCCGTCGCGCAGCGAGATCCATTTGGAATGAGTGCCGGGGGTGACGACGGTGCCCGTCGCGATGCCGACGCCGGCGATCTTGGTCTCCTCGCCGCGCATGACGTCGGGCGTTCCCGAGGCGTCGCGGTAAGACAGGCCGGGCACGAGCAGGACGTCGGCCCCGTCGTAGGGAATGCGCACGACGCGGGCGGCGAGATCGGTGATCGAGGCGGGACATTCCGCATAAGGCGCCTCGACCCAGCCGTTCCGGCTGCCGACCATGCCCGCCATGACGACGGGGAGGCGGCCGTGGCGCGTGATCCAAGGCGCGACGACGCCGCGCAGGACATCCGGGAAGCCGCCCGCAGGGACCGCCATGATGCCGCGATCGGCCATGGAGACGTCGAGGATCGCGCCGTCGTGCGAAACAAGCATGGCACGCAAACGCGTGGTGCCCCAATCGACGGCGATCAGGCGGGGAGCGGCGGCGGACGCCATGCGAGGGATCTCCTGATTCTCGGCTTGATCATCCCCGCCTGCGGGACGCCCGGCAAGGCGGAGGCGGAAGTTTCCGTTTTCGGTCGGCAGGACGGTTCAGCCCCGCATTCGGTAAAAAGCGGTACACCGGAGTTGATTTCCGGCGGAAGGAAGGTCAACGGTCTGAATAAGGGCCGCATGACGCGCGCCCAAGGCGTGATGTCCGGTTCGAGCATTCAAGATGACAAAATCAGGCCGTTCGGCAGAAACCGCCGATAGCGCGACGCAGGT
>CAYNUN010000272.1:0-3486 GCA_964400345.1 uncultured Methylobacteriaceae bacterium | reverse complement strand
CTCGGCGTCGAGCAGCTTCCACACGGTGTCCATATAGGGAAGCACCTTGTCGGCGACGGCGGCGAGTTCCTCGTAGATGTCGGAGACCTTGAATTCCTCGAGCCCGAGGCCGCGGCGCAGCGCGTTGTGATGGGCGAGGAGCCGCTCGATCTTGTCGCTCAGCGTGTCCAGTTCGGCGAGATCCATGAGGCGGATCGCGCGGCGGCCGACCTTGTCCTCGTAAGCGGGGCCGATGCCGCGCTTGGTGGTGCCGATCTTGGTGCCCGTCGCGGCGTTCTCGCGCAGCGCGTCGAGTTCCTGATGGACGGAGAGGATCAGCGAGACGTTGTCGGCCACGCGGAGATTGTCGCGGGATATCTTGACGCCCTGCCCCTGGAGGCGCTCGACCTCGGCGGCGAGGGCGCGGGGATCGAGCACCACGCCGTTGCCGATGACGGCCATCTTGCCTTCGCGGACCACGCCGGAGGGCAGCAGCGAGAGCTTGTAGACATTGCCGCCGATGACCAGAGTATGGCCTGCGTTGTGCCCCCCTTGGAAGCGCACGACGGTGTCGGCCTGCTCGGACAGCCAGTCGACGATCTTGCCCTTACCCTCGTCGCCCCATTGGGCGCCGACCACGACGACATTGGCCATCAGATCCATCCTTCACAGGGAACGCGGCCCGCCGCGCCCGAACGAAAAAACCCCGGCTCTTTCCGCAAGTCGGAAATGCCGGGGCTTGCGGGGGACTGTTACCCGCTCGGAAGGCGAAGGACAAGCCGAGTCGGCGCGTTCACCCCGGGGGAACTTTCGTCGTCCGCGACGCTATCCCGCGTTGCGACGGGGCCCGAGCACGCCTAAATCGAAGCACGGTGTGGAACAACTTCGAGATCGACATGAAATCCTTCGGTCGAAGAAGACCCATCGAGACGATGCACCGGGGTCGGATCACCACGCGGACGGGGATTCGAAGCAATGCGGTGCGGCTTGCGATCTTCGCGGGCGCGGGCGTGGTCATTCTGGGAGCGGCGTATGTTTGGGGGCCGGCCGTCGTCGATTTCCTGATCCTGCCTTGAGCGGACGGCGGCGACGATTGCGCCTCACGCCCGGCCGCGGGCGGATTTTACGGGCTTCACGCGCTGCGCGATGAAGTTGCGGATTTCGGTGGTGCGCAATGTTTCGTCGAGCACGTCCCGATCGAGACCGAGCCGCCAGGCGAGATCGGAGCGGGCGGGGTCGCGACCCAGCGCGTGCAGCGCCTCGACATGGGCGGCGTGATCCTCGGCGTCGCGGCAGAAGCCTTCGGCGACCATCGGCTCCCGCATGCGGCCGAGAATGACGGCGAGCTCGCCGAGGCCGAATTCCGGGTGATATTGGACGCCCCAGAAGACGCCGCCGTCGAAGCGGATTTCCGCCGCCTGGACGGGCGTCATCGCGTTCGAGGCGAGCACGTCGATCTCCCCGGGCAGGGTCGTGACGGCGTCGAGATGCACGGCGGGCGCGTCGAAGACCGCCGGACGGCCCGCGAGGAGCGCATGCCCCCTGCCCTTTTCGTGGATCGTGATCTTGCGTGCGAAGCCGATCTCGCGACCTGCCGGGTTCTTGCGCACGTCGCCGCCTGCGGCGAGCGCGCCGATCTGGATGCCCCAGCAGGAGCCGAAAAAAGGCGTGCCGGAGCGGTAGACCGCGCGGGCGAGATCGATCTGGCGCGTGATCGCGGGGCCGCCGTCATAGGCGTTGAGGGAGGACCCCGTGAGCACGACCGCGTCATAGCCCTCGAGGCCTGCGGCGTCGGGCAGGTTCGCGCCCTCGTCGGCGGGATAAGCGACGTCGCAGACGGCATCCGGCTCCAGCGCCTTCAAGACCTCCGCATAAGAGGCGGAGGGGGTGAGCCCGTAGGTCGAGCGGTGCAGTTCCCGACCTTCGCGGAGATAGCCGTCGACGACGAGGAAGCGGAGCGGCATGGCATTCCCGCGGGGAGATGGACTTCGCGGCGCTCCTAGCATGGGACGACGCGATGCAGAAGGCTCGGAGCCGTCGCGCGCGGGCCGCGCTTGTCGCAAGGCCCGCGGCGTGTCAAAGGCCCAAGCATGCTCCCGCGGGGATATGCGACGTGATCGACTTCGTCCGCCGCGCCGGCCGCTGGGCCGACGGCCAAGCCACCCTTCTGCTGCTCGCCACGATGCTGATGTGGGCCGGCAATGCCGTCGCGGGCCGCCTCGCCGTGGGCGAAATCTCGCCGATGGTGCTCGTCTGCCTTCGCTGGATGATCGTCTGCGTATTTCTAGGCGTCGTCGCGCGCCGCCGGCTCACCGAGGATTGGCCGGAGCTGAAGCGCCATTGGCCGATGGTCATCGCCATGGGTGCTACGGGCTACACGGCCTTCAACGCCATGTTCTACGCCTCCGCGCATCATACGAGCGGCGTGAACATGACCATTCTGCAAGGCTCGATCCCGGTCTTCACGCTGATCGGGGCCTTCATCGCCTTCCGCACGCGGGTGACGGGCGTGCAGATTCTCGGCATGGCGGTGACGCTTCTCGGCGTGCTCGTGATCGCCACCAAGGGCCATCCGGAAGCCTTGAGCGAATTGCGCTTCAACATCGGCGACGTCTGGCTGGTGTCGGCCTGCGTTCTTTATGCCGCCTATACGGTGGCGCTGCGCAAGCGCCCCAAGGCCTCGGGGCTCGGCTTCTTCGCCGCCATGGCGACGGTGGCCTTCGTCACCTCGATCCCCTTGCTTGCGGCGGA
Source organism: uncultured Methylobacteriaceae bacterium (assembly GCA_964400345.1). Classification (GTDB taxonomy): domain Bacteria; phylum Pseudomonadota; class Alphaproteobacteria; order Rhizobiales; family Beijerinckiaceae; genus JAIXZO01. The sequence continues at coordinate 756 of CAYNUN010000272.1, read as the reverse complement.
GGGGCTGCGCGGCGAGATCGTCTGGCCGACGCCGAAGGGCTGGCTGATCCTGCTCTATGTGGCGATCTTCCCGTCCTTCCTCGCACAGGTGTTCTTCATGCGCGGGGTGGAGATCATCGGCCCGGGGCGCGCGGCGCTCTTCGCCAATCTGGTGCCCGCCTTCGGCGCGATCATGGCGGTGCTGATCCTCGACGAGGTTTTCGAGACCTTCCACGCCGTCTCGCTGGCGCTGGTTCTCGGCGGGATCTACATCGCGGAACGGCTGGGGAAGCGGTAGGACCCGCCGCAGAGCGCTCGGTCGCTCGTGAAGACGCGGATGCCCCCATGCGCGGGGGCGGGGGCGGGCGGATCAGAACTTCTTCTCGATTCCCAAGCGCTTCAGGATCTTGTTGCTGAGATGGCGGGACTTGCTGCCCGCGTCGATCACCGTTCGTCGACCCGTTCTCACGTGGTGCCAGATTTCGTGATCCCCTTTGCCCGGGCGCAGGAATTCCCAGCCCGCCTCCCGCAGGACCCGCCGAAGCAGCGTGCCGTACTCGACCATGTCAGGCGGCCGCCGGCACCGTCTCCCCGAAACGCACCACGAGGGAAACGTCGAAATCGAAGATGGTATCGGGCTCTTCCTCGAGCAGCGCTGCCGCAGCGGTCGGGATCTTGGCTCGCAATTCGTCCAGCGTCGCCGCTTCGGTGAAGAGCAGAATATCGCGCGCCTCCGCGATCCAGAGCTTCGCTTCCGGATCCCATTCCACGTCGACG
>CAYNUN010000271.1:0-3506 GCA_964400345.1 uncultured Methylobacteriaceae bacterium | reverse complement strand
TCAACGCGCCGACCAAGCTGATGAAGGACGAAGGCTACGGCGCGGACTACCGCTACGATCACGACGAGCCGGACGCCTTTTCCGGCCAGAATTATTTCCCCGACGCGCTCGGCCGTCGCCGCTTCTACGACCCCGTGGAGCGCGGTTTCGAGCGGGAGATCCGCAAGCGTCTCGACTGGTGGGCGAAGCTTCGCGCGGAGCGGGGGGAGGGGTGATTTCGAGCGCGCGGCTCGACCTCGGCTCCGCGAAATGGTAACGGCTCCGGCTCGCGGAGAGTGCGGGTCGTCATGCAGTCCGTTCTGATCGTCTTTTTCGGCGGCGGGCTCGGCGCGGTGTTGCGCCATCTCGTGAATGTCGGTTGCGCGCGCGCCTGCGGAACATCCTTTCCGTGGGGGACGATGACGGTGAACGTCGTCGGTTCCTTCCTGATGGGGATCCTCGCGGCTTGGCTCTCGCTGAAGGCGGGGGAAGAGCGGGCGGAACCCTTGCGGCTGCTTCTCGCAACCGGAATTCTGGGCGGGTTCACCACCTTCTCCGCCTATTCGCTCGACGTCGTGCTGCTCTGGGAGCGCGGCGCCGTCGCGGCCGCGGCCCTCCATGCGGCGGGCTCGGTCGTTCTTTCCCTGATGGCCCTGATCGCGGGGCTCGCCGTCGTGAGGGCGTTGACATGAGAAGTCCCGGCAAGGGCGGATCCAAGGGCGCGGGCCGCAGCGGCGGCCCCGGACGCGGAGGTCCGACGTCGCACGGGCGTGCGGGGCGCGCGAAGCCCGGTACGGGCCGCTTCTCCGGCCCGGACGCGGTCGCCAAGCCGCGCGCGAAATCCCGCTTCGTCGAGGCGGAAGGGCGGCGTCCGTCCTCGCCCGCGCGCCGGCCCGCGAGGGGAGGCTCGGCCGCGATGCGCGAGCCGGAGCGTGCGCCGGAAAAGGCCGCGCCGAAGGGGCCGTCGGCGGAGGTGATCGCGGCGAGCACGGTGGTGCAGACCGTGACCGTGACCCCGGACGAGACGGGGATGCGGGTCGACCGCTTCCTCGAGGCGCGGTTTCCGGGGCTGTCCTTCAGCCATATCCAGCGCATCGTCCGGAAGGGCGAGCTGCGCGTGAACGGCAAGCGCGTGGAGACGAAGGACCGCCTCGAAGCGGGGCAGGCGGTGCGCATTCCGCCGCTGAATTTCGACGCGCCGAAGCCTTCGACCCGCGCGCCGAAGCAGGACGAGGAGACGCGCGCCTTCTTCAAGTCGATCACCCTCTATGAGGACGACGACATGATGGTGCTCGACAAGCCGATGGGCCTCGCGGTCCAAGGCGGTTCGGGCATGCGACGGCATGTGGACGGGCTGCTCGACGCGCTGACCGATCGGCAGGGTCAGAAGCCGCGGCTGGTGCATCGGCTCGACAAGGACACGTCCGGCTGTCTCGTGATCGCCAAGACGCGCTTCGCGGCCTCGGCGCTCGCCAAGAGCTTCCGCTCGCGCGACACGCGGAAGATCTATTGGGCGCTCGTGGCGGGCGTGCCGCGGGTGAAGCAGGGCCGCATCTCGACCTATCTCGCCAAGGGCGAGGACGAGGAGGGCGACGCCAAGATGCAGGTCGCCCGGCACGGCGACGAGGGCGCGAGCCATGCCGTGACCTATTATGCGGTGGTCGAGACGGCGGCGCAGAAGCTCGCCTGGTTGTCCATGAAGCCCGTGACGGGCCGCACGCATCAGCTGCGCGCGCATGCGGCGCATATCGGCCATCCGATCGTCGGCGACCCGAAATATTTCGACATCGAGAATTGGGAACTGCCCGGCGGCATCCAGAACAGGCTGCATCTGCTCGCGCGCAGGATCGTGGTGCCGCATCCGCGGACCGGGAAGCCCGTCGACGTGACCGCGCCGCTGCCTCCGCACATGCAGCAGAGCTGGAACCTGCTCGGCTTCGAGACCGCGCCCTACGATCCGATCGAAGACGCGCCGGAGGAGTGAGCGGGTGCTGGTGATCTTCGACGTCGACGGGACGCTGATCGACAGCCGGCGGCTGATCCATGCCGCGCAGGTCGCGACCTTCGAGGCGCACGGCATGGTTCCGCCCTCGGAGGCGGCGGTGCTGTCGCTCGTCGGGATCTCGCTCGCGCCGACCTTCGAGCGCCTCGTGGGCAAGGACGGCCCGGTGGAGGCGATGGTCGAGACGTACAAGAGCGTCTTCAACGGGCTTCTCGCCGGACCGGACGGGCGCGAGCCGCTCTTCCCCGGCGTGAAGGACGTTCTGCCGAAGCTCGCGGCCAGACGCGATCTCCTGCTCGGCATCGCCTCGGGCAAGTCCCGGCGGGGCATCGACCGCGTCACGGCGGAGCACGGCTGGGACACGCTCTTCGCCACGATCCAGACGGCGGACGGGCACCCCTCGAAGCCCCATCCCTCCATGCTGCTCGCGGCGATGGCCGAGGTCGGGGCGGAGCCGGGGGAGACGCTCTTCGTCGGCGACACGACCTATGACGTCGAAATGGCGTCGGCGGCGGGCGTGCGTGCGGTCGGCGTGGCATGGGGCTATCATCCCGTGGCCGACCTGATCGCGGCCGGAGCGGAGCGCATCCTCCATCGCATCGAGGAGATCGAGGCGCTGCTGCCGCCGGAAAACGCCGCACCGCTCGTGCGCTCGGCCTGACTGAACGGGATACCGCGATGCGCGACGACCTTTCCAAGGATCTCCTTCCGAATGCGGGCGAAGCCGTCGATCCGTTCGCGCTCGCACGTCGGGATCGACAGAAGGCGTTTCCGCGCCGTTTCTGGAAGGATGCGGGCGTCGAGGAGCGAGAGGGCGCGTTCACCGTGCTGCTCGACGGAAAGCCGCTCCGGACCCCCGCCAAGAACCCCGCCGCGCTGCCGACCCGCGACGCCGCGGAGATGCTCGCGCAGGAATGGCGCGGCGTCGGCGAGGTCGTGGACCCGGCCCTCATGCCCGTGACGCGGATCGTCAATTCCGCGATCGACGGCGTGGCGCGCGAGATGGAGGCGGTGGCCGCGGAACTCGTGAAATATGCCGGCTCCGATCTGCTGTGTTACCGCGCGGGTGAGCCGGACCGGCTCGTCGCGCGGCAGAACGAGACGTGGAACCCGCTGCTCGATTGGATGCACGAGCGTTTCGGGGCGCGCTTCACGCTCGCCGAGGGCGTGATGTTCCGGCCGCAATCGGAGGAGACGCTCGCCGCCGTCCGGGCCGAGGTGACGCGGATCGATGCGCCCGTCACGCTCGCGGCGCTGCACGTCATGACCACGTTGATGGGATCGACGGTGCTGGCGCTTGCGGTCGCCCATGAGAGGCTGTCCCCCGCCGAGGCTTGGGCCGCCGCACATCTCGACGAGGATTTCCAGATGGAGATCTGGGGCGAGGACGAAGAAGCGCTGCTGCGCCGCGTCGCGCGACATCGCGACTTCGAAACCGCGGCGGCGCTGCATCGCGCCGCTCGCGGTCTTCGATAGTCTCCCGGCTCAGTTCAGCGGATCTTCGCCGCGCTCGCGGGCGGCCAGA
>CAYNUN010000270.1:0-3508 GCA_964400345.1 uncultured Methylobacteriaceae bacterium | reverse complement strand
CCCTTGTCGGCCGCGACGACGAGATAGGGGTCGTCACCGTCCTGCCGCACCACGTCGGGCGGCGGCACGAGTTCGCCGCCGTCGAGATCGTCCGTGACGTCGAGCAGCGTCCCGATGAACACGCGATAGGCCGCGACGCCTTCGGCCATGAAGGCCTGTCGGTCGGCGGGGGAGGGCAGTTCCTTCGGGTAGAAGCCGCCTTTCGCTCCCGCGGGCACGATCACCGCATTCTTGACCTGCTGCGCCTTCACGAGGCCCAGAACCTCCGTCCTGTAGTCCTCCTTCCGGTCCGACCAGCGCAGCCCGCCGCGCGCCACCGGTCCGAAACGCAGATGCACGCCCTCGACCTTGCGGCCGTAGACGAAGATCTCGTGCAGCGGCTTGGGCAGGGGCATGCCCTCGATGCTGCGGCTCGCGAATTTGATCCCGATCGTCTCCAGCGGCAGGCCGTTCGGCCCGAGGCGGAAGAAATTCGTGCGCTCCGCGGCTTCGACGAGATTGACGAAGCGGCGCAGGATGCGGTCCTCGTCGAGACTGTCCACGGCGTCGAGCGCCGCCTCGATCGCCGCCCGGATCGCGGCCGCGGCCCGCTCCCGCGGTTCCGCCGCACGCGGATCGAAGCGGGCGTAGAACAACGCGAGGATCTTCGCGGCGAGGCCCGGATGCTTCACCATCGCCGCCGCCATATAGTCGTGGCTGAACGGCGCCTTGATCTGGATGAGATGGCGCGACAGGGCGCGCAGCAGGTTCACGTCCCGCCAGCCGAGGCCCGCTTCGAGCGCCAGCGCATTGTAGCCGTCCGCCGCGGCATGGCCGCCCAAGAGGGCCATCAGCATGGTTTCGAGCCGGTCGCCCGCCTCCTCCACGTCGATCGCGCCGCCCGTCGCCCGCTCCACATGCATGTCGTGCAGCCAGACATGCGCGTCCTCCGCCTCGCCGGCGGGAGTGATGCGATAGGTGCGTTCGTCGAGAACGCGCAGGCCCATGCTCTCGATGAGCGGCACGCGCAGGCTGAGCGCCAAAGGCCCGCCCCACGCGAAGATTTCGAGGCCCGTCCGGCCCGATCCGCCCGCGCGCCCGTCGAACCGCACCGCCCGGGTCCGCTCGGGCGACAGGCGTTCGATCAGGGCGATATGCGCGAGCGCCTGTTCCGCCGTGAAGGCCTCCTGATAGGCGGCCGTGAAGGCCTGCGCATAGCGCATCGCCAGCGCGCGGCCGCGGGTGCCGCCCGTGCGCGCGTCGAGCGTTTCGCGCAGTTCGTCGGGCCAGGTCCGCACGACGCCGGCGACCGCCTCGTCGAGCGTCGCGGGCGGTACGGCGGGAATCTCGCCTTCGTCCCGTCCGATGATGAAATGGGTCCGCGCCAAAGGCCCTTCCGGATGGGCGGGATAGGCCGCCGAGGCGCGTCCGCCGAACAAGTCCGCCAGAACATTGCCGATGCGGATGCGGGCGGCGGTGTCGTAGCGCTCCTTCGGCACGAAGACGATCGCCGAGACGAAGCGCCCGTAACGGTCCGCGCGGGCCAGCACCTTCACCCGCGGCCGGTCATAGACGGCGAGGATCTCGAGCGCGAAACGCAGCAGCGTCGCTTCATCGATCTGGAAGAGTTCGTCGCGCGGGTAGTTTTCGAGCACGTTGAGCAGTGCGCGGCCGGAATGGCTCGCGGGGTCGTAGCCCGCCGCCTCGATCACGCGGCGCACCTTGCGCCGGACGAAGGGAACCGCGCCGACCGTTTCCGTATAGGCCGTGGCGGTGAACAGGCCGACGATGACGAGTTCGCCCGTCAGGCGTCCGTCCTCGAACAGCTTCACCCCGACATAATCGAGATAGGCGCGGCGATGCACGCGAGAGCGCGCGCTCGCCTTGGTCACGATCAGCGGCACGGGTTCGGCGAGGAAGGCCCGGATTTCGGGCGTGATCGTCACCATCTCCCCGCCGCGCTTCAGCACCTTCACCGCGGGGTCGGAGAGGATGCCGAGGCCCGTTCCACCGATCGGGTCGGCCGCCGCTTCGCCGTCCGGCAGGCGATGCTCGCGCGTGCCGAGCAGCGTGAAATTGCCCTTCTCCAGCCATTCGAGCAGGACGATCGCCTCTTCGATCTCGTCGGCGGGGAGCGGGGGAGGGGAGGTGCGGTAGGTCTCGACCGCGGCGGCGATCCGCGCACGCATCGCGCCCCAATCCGCGACGGCGCAACGCACGTCGGCATAGACGGCCGCGAGGCCCGCGACCAGGGCCTCCCGGTCCGACGCCGCGTCGATCCGGTCGAGATGGATCTGGATGAGGCTTTCACGCCGTGCCTGCGGTGCGCGCGCGGTCTGCGCCCGCTTCATCGCGACGACGCGTCCGTCCGCATCGCGCTCCGTGTCGAGGATCGGGTGGAGAACGAGGCTCGCCGCAAGCCCGTGCTCACCGAGCGCCGCGAGCGTGGAATCCATCAGGAAGGGCATGTCGTCGTTGACGACCTGAAGCACCGTCATCTCGCGCCGCCGCCCGCCGACATCCGCGCGGAGATCGATCAGCCGGATGTCCGGACCCGTGCGGTCCGGCGCGTCGAGATGCTTCACCGCCATGCGGACGCATTCGGCGAGATCCGCCGGGCCGTAGCGTTCGAGATCGGAGGCCGCGACGCCGCCGAGCAGCGGTTCGGCATGGAGGGCGGCGGCGGGATCCCGCTCCCGCAGGACGTCCTGCACGGCCGCGATCAACATCCCCTTCGCATCGCCGTCACGCATCGACTCGATCCCTTCACCGACTCCGTCGCGCCTCGATTCCGCAAGGCTTCGCCGCCGTGCGACGGTTGACGCGCGGAGACGCTCGGCCTCAGGCTAGGCCCGATCGGTCGCGGAGGACAAGCGGATGCGCAACGAACGCAAGCCCACGGGAGAGGCGCCGCGCCGGCAGGACGGCGCGCCGAAGCCCATGGCCCTCGCCCTGCCGCCCGCCGATCTCTCGCCCGAGATGAAGGCCTTGTTCGAGAAATGCACGGAAAAGATCGGTTTCGTGCCCAACGTCCTCGCCGCCTATGCGCATGACGACGCGAAATTGCGTGCCTTCGTCGAGCTCTATGACGATCTCATGCTGGCCCCGTCGGGCCTCTCCAAGCTCGAACGGGAAATGATCGCCGTCGTCGTGTCCTCCGAAAACCGCTGCTTCTACTGCCTCGCCGCCCATGGCGCGGCGGTGCGCCGGCTCTCCGGAGACCCCGTGCTCGGCGAGATCCTCGTGATGAATTGGCGGGCCGCGGATCTCTCCGAGCGGCACCGGGCCATGCTGTCCTTCGCGAGCCGCATGACCCGCGAATCCTGGGCCGTCGGGAAGGAGGACCGGGACGCTCTGCGCAGGGCGGGCCTGTCGGATCGCGACGTCTGGGACGTCGCCGCCGTGGCGGCCTTCTTCAACATGTCGAACAGGATGGCCTCGGCCGTCGATATGCGGCCGAACGTCGAATATCACCGCGAGGCGCGTTGAGTTCCGCAGGCCGGGGGCGTCCCCGCGTCGAAGGCCCCAA
>CAYNUN010000269.1:2135-3515 GCA_964400345.1 uncultured Methylobacteriaceae bacterium | reverse complement strand
CGGCCCCTACACGGCCAAGGGCATCATCCCGGCGGACCCCTTCGTCACGCTCGATCAGGAAGGCGTCGGCGAATTGGTCAAGATCGCGGCGGAGCGCGGCAAGCGCACGCGGAGCGACATCAAGCTCGGCATTTGCGGCGAACACGGCGGCGATCCGGCCTCGATCCTGTTCTGCGAGACGGCGGGGCTCGATTACGTCTCCTGCTCGCCCTATCGCGTGCCCATCGCCCGGCTCGCCGCGGCGCAGGCGGCGATCGGCGCCCGGGTCGCGAGCACGGCGTGAACGACTTCACCACCATCACCGGAAAGATATTCGCCGCGGTGATGGTCGTGGTGGGGGCGGCGTCGGGCGTCGTCTATCGGCTCCATCCGGAGCTTTCGACCTCCGTGATCCCGTCCTTCGTCTGGCCGCTTCTGGCGGCCTTCGTGTTCGACCTGTGGACCCGGCCGATGATCGCGGACGAAAAATGGCCGCCCATCACGACGCAGACGCGCTTCATCGGCGTGATCTTCGCGACGATCCTCGGCGTCCTCATCACCCACCTCGGGGCTTGAAACCGGGCCGGGATTAACCGGCCGTCAACCTTAACGCTGCACGACTCTCGAAGTTCGGAGCGTCCGCGAATCGCGGGTCGTAGCGTCGAGGTTCCTGCGCATGGTGATCGCGGGTCTGCGGTGGACCGTCTCGACCTTGGCCCGCTGGGGTCTGGGCGCGGGGCTGCTCGTCTCCTTCACCGCCTCCGCCGGCATCGACGCGACCACCGGCTATTCCGCCGCGAGCCCGGCCCGCGTGATCGAAGCCGCCGCCTTCGGCCTCGACCGCCCGGCCGCAGGTCCGCTGCTGTTGGATCCGTTCTCCCTCGGCGCCTTGGACGCGACCGATCCCGTCGTGCGCGCAGGGCTGGAGCCGGGGGAGAGCGCACCGCGTTTCGAGACCAAGAACGGCCTTCCCGTCCCGCACGGGGTCGACCGACGAGGGAAGGGCGACGCCGAAGCGGCCGCACTGCTCCGCCGCACGCAACGACTGCGCGAGGAAGCCCTCGCGATCCTCTATTCGGGCAGAACGACGGATCACGGCGCAAGCGCGCTGCGGCCCGCGGAGACGTTCGACTCCACGGGACTTCCGGGACGGTTCCGAACGCGGACGCCTTCCTCGGACGGAGCCTTCGCCCATCGTTCCCCCTCGACGCGCGTCCATGCCGATCCCCGCGTCGCCGTGCTCGACGGCGCGACGCCTCCGCTGTCGCGCGCGGCGAGCGCCCCGACGACCACCCCCGCCCCGATCGATCCGATGCTCCGCCGGATCTTCACCGCGACCACGCCCGGATCGGGCGGCGAGCGCGACCGCTGGTCGACCGGGATCTTCCCGCTCGCCACCAT
>CAYNUN010000269.1:0-2125 GCA_964400345.1 uncultured Methylobacteriaceae bacterium | reverse complement strand
CCGACCGCGCCTTCTTCGCCTCGCTGATCGACCCGGCCCGCTACGAGGCGGAACAGAAATGCCTTGCCCAGGCGATCTATTTCGAGGCCCGCAGCGAGCCGTTGCCGGGGCAGGCGGCCGTGGCGCAGGTCATCTTCAACCGCATGAAGAGCGGCATGTATCCGACGACGGCCTGCGCGGTCGTGTTCCAGAACACGGAACGCTTTCTCGCCTGCGAATTCACCTTCACCTGCGAGGGGAAATCGCTCGACGTGACGGACGCGGCCTCATGGGCCACCGCCGTGCGTCTCGCCAAGGACGTGACCGAGGGGCGCGTCTACCACCCCGGCGTCGGCGACGCGACGCATTACCACGCCGATTACGTGAACCCGCGTTGGGCGGCTTGGCTTCAAAAGCTCGACGTGATCGGCCGCCACATCTTCTACAAGGTGAAGCCCGACATTCCGGGCGGCGTCTGTCCCGGCTGCCTCATCACCCGCACGGCCGACACGCGCACGCCGCGAAGCTGAGCCCGTCAGCGGATCACCACGTCCAGCCCGAGATCGAGAACCGGAGCGGAATGGGTGAGCGCGCCGACCGAGATCATGTCCACGCCCGTCTCCGCGATCGCCCGCACGGTGTCGAGATTCACGCCGCCCGACGCTTCGGTCTTCATGCGCCCTGCGACCATGTCCACCGCGCGCCGCAGCAGATCGGGGGCCATATTGTCGAGCAGCACCACGTCGGCGCCTTCGGCCAGCACCTCCTCGAGCTGATCGAGCCGATCGACCTCGATCTCGATCTTCACGAGATGGCCGACCGAGGCCTTGGCCGCACGGAGCGCGGGGATCACGCCGCGCGCCACCGCGATGTGGTTGTCCTTGATGAGAACCGCATCGTCCAGGCCGTAACGGTGGTTGGAGCCGCCGCCGCATTTCACGGCGTATTTCTCGAAGGCCCGAAGCCCCGGCGTCGTCTTGCGCGTGCAGACGATGCGCGCCCGCGTGCCGGCGACCGCATCCACATATCGCTTCGTCAGCGTGGCGATGCCGCAGAGCCGGCCCATGAAGTTCAGCGCCGTGCGCTCGGAGGAGAGGATCGAGCGCGCATGGCCCGAGACCCGCGCCACCACCGTACCGGGCTCCAAGGCCCCGCCCTCCGCGATCTCGGGCGCGAAGCGCACGGAGGGATCGTAGAGCCTGAACGCGGCTTCGGCGAGCGGAAGCCCGGCGACGACGCCCGCTTTCCGGGACGCGATCACCACATCGGCCACCGCGCCCGCGGGGATGGTGGCGAGCGTCGTGATGTCCCCCGCCCGCCCGAGATCCTCCTCCAGCGCCCGGCGCACGGCATCGTCGATGAGCAGAGGATTGAGGAAGGCGGTCATGGCGGACACCTCAATGTTCGGCGCCGGAGCGCAATTCGATCCGCTCGGCCTCGGCGAGCGTCATCATGCTGCGCCGCCGGAAGGCGGGATCCGGCTGCGGCTTGTCGGAGCGGAAATGGCCGCCGCGGCTTTCGTGCCGGACATAGGCGCCCGCGGCCACCATGATCGCGGCCGTGGTCATCAATTGCAGCGTGCGTCCGCGGGCCGTATCCGCGAGGCCGCGCAACGAGGCGAGGCCTTCGCGCATGCCCGCTTCGTCGCGGACGACGCCGAAGCGGGACGCCATCGTCCCGCGGAGAAGCGTCACGGCGGCCGGGTCGTCCTCGCCCGGCGGCCCCGCCTGCGGGAAGGGGTGCGAAGTCGAAACGGCGTCGACCCCGTCCCTGAGATCGTCCGCGATCCGCGCGCCGAAGACGATCGCCTCCAGAAGCGAGTTCGATGCGAGCCGGTTCGCCCCATGCACGCCCGTGGAGGCGACTTCTCCGGCGGCGTAGAGCCCCGGCAGAGAGGTCCGGCCGCGTGCGTCCGTCCAGACGCCGCCCATGTGATAATGCTCGGCGGGCGCGACGGGGATCGGCTCGCGCACGGGGTCGAGCCCCGCAGCGACGCAGGCGGCGTTCACCGTCGGGAAAAGCTCGGGAAACCTAGCGCCCACCGCCTCGCGACAGTCGAGAAAGGCCCCCTTCCCCGCCGCGATCGACGCGAAGACGCCGCGGGCCACCACGTCGCGCGGCGCGAGTTCAGCGTCGGGATGGATCG
>CAYNUN010000268.1:0-3516 GCA_964400345.1 uncultured Methylobacteriaceae bacterium | reverse complement strand
ACGCTCCAGCGCAGCGGTTGCGCCTTCGCCCGCTTCGGATCGAATTCCACGACCTCGAGGCTTTCTGCGATGAACCGCTCGAACTCCCGAAGCGCCGCGCCCTCAGACCGGACGGGACGCATATCGGACGCGGCCGCGCCGTTCGCCCCGACGATCAGCGCCGCAATGCAAGGAACGACGGATCGGCGAAGACGCGCGGCGGCTCCACCGAGAAGGAGACGCGCAGAGCCCGAACGAACCGACGCCATGATCGACGCTCCATCATCGAAGCTGGACCATTCGAGCCGAGACCGGAGGCGGCATGCAACCGACGAGGAAGTGCATCCGACGCTGCACTTCTCGTTTTGCGTGCAGTCCCCTGGATCCCGGCCCTCCGCTTCGCCGCGGCCGGGACGACGAGCGCGATTTCGGTCGCGATGACGTTCAGGGGCCTCGAACGCCGGTGACGCTCACCGCGCCTTCTGGCCGAAGAGGATGGCCTGGGCGTCCTTGTCCTTCGCGATGTCGCGCTTCTCGCGGTCGGCCTTGTTGACGGCGAAGCCGCGCTGCACGCCGGGGCGCTCCAGCATCGTCTCGAGCCAGCGCTTCACGTTCGGGAAGTCGTCGATCTTCTGGCCCTGCCGCTCGTAGCCGCGCACCCAGCCGACGCAGGCGATGTCGGCGATGGAATAGTCGCCGGCGAGGAATTCCCGGTCTTCGAGGCGCCTGTTCATCACGCCGTAGAGGCGGTTCACCTCGTTGGTGTAGCGCTCGATCGCATAAGGCACCTTCTCCGGCGCGTAGAGGCGGAAATGATGCGTCTGGCCCGCCATCGGCCCGAGGCCGCCGACCTGCCAGAAGAGCCACTGATCGACCTCGACGCGCTTGCGCTCGTCGTTCGAGGGGTAGAACAGGTTCATCTTGCGGCCGAGATATTGAAGGATCGCGCCCGACTCGAAGATCGAGATCGGCGCGCCCCACGGACCCGCCGGGTCGACGATGGCGGGGATCTTGTTGTTGGGCGAGATCGCGAGGAATTCGGGCGAGAACTGGTCGCCCGCGCCGATGTCGATCGACTTCACGACATAAGGAAGCCGGCACTCCTCCAGCATGATCGTGATCTTCCAGCCGTTCGGCGTCGGCCAGTAATAGAGTTCGATCGGAGCCTGATGCATCGACATGGACGTTTTCCCTTGCAAGGTTCGGAGCGAGAATTGCCGCTCGGGCGGCCCGCGGCAAGGGCCGCCGCCGCATGAGAGAGCGGTTCGTCTCTGCATCCGGCGCGGGTCAGAGCCTCTTCTTGAACCCGGCATGGCTCTTGGCATAGCCCAGCCGCTCGTAGAAGCGATGCGCGTCGAGCCGTTTCAGATTGGACGTGAGTTCGATGACGGACGCGCCGCGCCGCCGGGCCTCGGCCTCCGCATGGGCGACCATCCGCGCCCCGATCCCGAGCGAGCGCAACTCCGCGCGCACCTGCACCGAGCGCAGTTCCGCATGCACCGCGCCGCGCCCGGTGAGCCCGGGCAGGATCGACAGAATGAAGGAACCGACGACCGCGCCCTCGTGTTCGGCGACGAAGACGGCGTGATCGGGATGGTCGACGAGCCGGCGGAGGGCCGCCTCGTAGAGGGGGCGGGTCTCTTCGGTCCAGACGTCGCCGTGGCCGCCGACGGCATCGGCCGCATGCAGGCCGACGACGGCGGAGAGATCGTCGGGACGCGCATCACGGATCAGAACGACGGTCATGGGGCGAAGCTTTCATGCGCGGGGCGACGGACGAGGGGGGACTTGTTTACGTGTTCGTGAAATGCCACGTGAGCGGGATGGAACGCTTCGCCCGTCGAGGCGATCACCGATCCTGCGGGACGGGTCGGCATCGACGTTCGGAGGCCGTACGGGGTGAAGCGCTTCGCCATGTTCAGCTCCGTCCATGATGTCGACGCATTCCGCGGGCGCGCCCGCAGCACGCCCGTGAGGACGGCCGCAGCCGCGCCTCGAGTCAACGCAGTTTTTTCGGAGACGACGCTTTGGACGTCCATGCCTTCACGCAGCCCGTCGTCGAATTCGTCCGGACTCATTCCGAATGGGCGCCCTTGGTCGTCGGGCTCCTCGCCTTCGCGGAATCGATCGCGCTCTTCTCGCTTCTCGTTCCCGCCACGGTGCTGCTCGTCGGCATAGGCGCGCTGATCGGCGCGACGGGGATCGAATTCTGGCCGATGTGGGCGGGAGCGGTGATCGGCGCGGGGCTCGGGGATTCGATCTCCTATTGGCTCGGCCGCCATTTCCATGATCCGATTTCCCGCATGTGGCCCTTGAACAAGCATCCCGACCTGCTGCCGCGCGGGCATTCCTTCTTCGAGCGCTGGGGCGTGTTCGGCGTGTTCATCGGGCGCTTTTTCGGGCCGCTGCGCGCCACGGTTCCGCTGGCGGCGGGCGCCTGCGCCATGCCGTTCATCCCGTTCCAGATCACGAATTGGCTGTCGGCGAGCGCTTGGGCGGGCCTGATGCTCGGCCCCGGAGCCTACAGCATGGAACAGGTCGGGCGGATGCTGAACTGACCGGGGGCCCCTCGTCCCTCATGGCCGGGGCGGCCCGTCTCCGTCATGGGCGCGTTCGTCTCAATCGTCATGGCCGCGGATGCGGCCATCCACGTCTTGCTTTCAAGGCGACGCACCGAAGACGTGGATGCCCGCATACGCGGGCATGACGAGCCGGTGATGCGCGGGCATGACGGCGGAGGGCGGCGAGAGAGGGTCCCGGAACCTTCTCAGATGCCGAGCTTCGTCTTCAGCATCTCGTTGACGGCCTGCGGATTGGCCTTGCCGCCCGTCTGCTTCATGACCTGACCGACGAACCAGCCGAGCATCGTGGGCTTGGCGAGCGCCTGCTGCACCTTGTCGGGGTTCGCGGCGATGACCTCGTCGATGGCCTTTTCGATCGCGCCCGTGTCGGTGACCTGCTTCATGCCGCGGGTCTCGACGAGTTCGCGCGGGTCGCCGCCTTCGGTCCAGACGATCTCGAACAGGTCCTTCGCGATCTTGCCCGAGATCGTGCCCTCGCCGATGAGGTCCACGATCGCGCCGAGCTGCGGGGCCGACACCGGCGACGAGCCGATGTCCATGCCTTCCTTGTTCAGCCGGCCGAAGAGTTCGTTGATGACCCAGTTCGCGGCGGCCTTGCCGTCGCGGCCCTTCGCGACCGCCTCGAAATAATCCGCCTGCTCGCGTTCGGCGACGAGCACGCCGGCGTCATAGGCGGTGAGGCCGTATTGCGCCATCAAGCGCGCCTTCTTGGCGTCCGGCAGTTCCGGGAGCGCCGCGGCGAGCGCGTCGACATAGGCCCGGTCGAATTCCAGCGGCAGCAGGTCCGGATCAGGGAAATAGCGGTAGTCGTGCGCCTCTTCCTTCGAGCGCATGGAGCGCGTCTCGCCCTTGCCGGGGTCGAAGAGGCGGGTCTCCTGCATGATGACGCCGCCGTCCTCCAGAATGCCGATCTGGCGGCGCGCTTCCGTCTCGACCGCCTGGCCGATGAAGCGGA
>CAYNUN010000267.1:0-3536 GCA_964400345.1 uncultured Methylobacteriaceae bacterium | reverse complement strand
GCGGCAGCCTGACGCCGCTCGGCGATCCGCCGCTGTTCCTCGGCTTCCTGAAGGGTGTCGACTTCTTCTGGACGACGACGCATCTCTTCGGCGAGACGCTGGTGGCGGCGGGGATCGTGCTCGGCGTGTTCTTCCTGCTCGACAGCCATCTCTACAAGCGCGAAGGCATCCTGCCGCCGATGAAGGACCCGACGCCGGATTCGGGCATCGCGATCCGCGGACTCGTCAATCTCGCGCTGATCGGCGTGGTGATCGTGGCGATCCTCGTCAGCGCCTCATGGAAGCCCGGTGTGGCCTTCACCGTGCTCGGCACGCCCGTCGAATGGCAGAACCTGCTGCGCGACGCGGTGTTCGTGCTCGTCACCATCGTGTCGATGAAGATCACGAAGACGGAGTTCCGGAGCGCCAACGGCTTCACCTGGGGCCCGATCCTCGAAGTGGCGAAGCTGTTCGCGGGCATCTTCACGGCGATGATCCCGGTGCTCGCGATGCTGCGGGCGGGAACCGACGGGGCCTTCGCGCCGCTCGTGGGGCTCGTCACCAATCCCGACGGGTCGGCCGACAACATGGCCTATTTCTGGCTCACGGGCATTCTCTCGTCCTTCCTCGACAATGCGCCGACCTATCTCGTCTTCTTCGAACTGGCGGGCGGGGACGCGCAGGTGCTGATGACGCAGGGCGCGCTGACGCTGGCGGCGATCTCCTGCGGCGCGGTGTTCATGGGTGCGAACAGCTATATCGGCAATGCGCCGAACTTCATGGTCTACGCCATCGCGCGCGAGCAGGGCGTGAAGATGCCGAGCTTCTTCGGCTACATGCTGTGGTCGGGCGCGGTGCTGATCCCCACCTTCGTGGTGGTGACGCTGATCTTCTTCCGGTAAGGGGCGAGAGGCGCCGCGCGCGGCATCCGATCCCCTCATCCGGTCGCTTCGCGGCCACCCTCTCCCCCGGGGAGAGGGTGACGCCTCCCGGCAGGAGGGCCGCGATTCGGAACGACAAAGAAAAACGGCGGCCCGAGGGCCGCCGTTTTCGTCTGCGGATGTCGGTCCGGTCACTCGGCGGCGAGACGGCTCGCCGGGGCGGCGGCGCGGACGTCGGCGTCGACATGCTGCTCGAACTTCGTGAAATTCGTGCGGAACATGTCCACGAGCTTGCCCGACATCTCGGCGAAGGCCGCTTTGTCCTGCCAGGTCTTGACCGGATAGAGGATGTGCGGCTCGACGCCCGGCACCGACGTCGGGACGGAGAAGCCGAAATAGGGATCGGTGCGGAAGTCGGCGCGGTTGAGCGAGCCGTCCAGCGCCGCCGTCAGCAGGCGACGGGTGACGCGGATCGGCATGCGGCGACCGACGCCGTGCTTGCCGCCCGTCCAGCCCGTGTTGACCAGCCAGCAATCGACGTCGTGCTTGGCGATGAGATCGCGCAGCATGTTGCCGTAGACCGACGGATGACGCGGCACGAAAGGCGCGCCGAAGCAGGTCGAGAAGGTCGCCTGCGGCTCCGTCACGCCCTTTTCGGTGCCCGCCACCTTGGCGGTGTAGCCCGACAGGAAGTGATACATCGCCTGAGCGGGCGTGAGCTTCGCGATGGGCGGCATCACGCCGAAGGCGTCGCAGGTCAGCATCACGATGTTCTTCGGCATGCCGGCGAGGCCCGTCGAAGACGCGTTGGCGATGAAGTCCAGCGGATAGGCGATGCGGGTGTTCTCGGTGCGCGAGCCGTCGTCGAAATCGGGCCGGCCCTGATCGTCGAGCACCACGTTCTCCATCACGGTGCCGAAGCGTTCCGTGGTGGCGTAGATCTCGGGTTCGGCCTCGCGCGAGAGCTTGATGGCCTTGGCGTAGCAGCCGCCCTCGAAATTGAAGATGCCCTCGGGGCCCCAGCCGTGCTCGTCGTCGCCGAGCAGCGTGCGGTTCGGATCGGCGGAGAGCGTCGTCTTGCCCGTGCCGGACAGGCCGAAGAACAGCGCCGAATCGCCCGCGTCGCCGACATTCGCCGAGCAGTGCATCGGCATGATCTTCTTGTTCGGCAGGACGTAGTTCAGATAGGTGAAGACCGACTTCTTCATCTCGCCCGCATAGGACGTGCCGCCGATCAGCACGATGTTGCGGGTGAAGTCGATGGCGATGACCGTCTCGGAACGGCAGCCGTGGCGGGCCGGATCGGCCTTGAAGCTCGGCAGATCGACGATGGTCATCTGCGGGACGTAGCCCGCGATCTCCTCGCGCCGGGGACGGATGAGAAGGTTGCGGATGAAGAGCGAGTGCCAGGCGTATTCGGTGAAGACGCGGGCGCGGACGCGGTGCGAGGGATCGGCGGCCCCGTAAAGGTCCTGCGCGAAGAGCTCCTTGCCCTTGGCGTGCTCGATGAAGTCGGCGAGCAGGACCTCGAAATGGTCCTTGCTCATCTTGCCGTTGTTGTCCCACCAGATCGTGTCGCGGGTGGTGTCGTCCTCGACGACGAATTTGTCCTTGGGCGAGCGGCCGGTGTGGACGCCGGTCTGGGCGACGATGGGCCCGCCCGCAGCGAGACGCGCCTCGTTGCGCCGCATCGACTCTTCATAGAGCCGGGGCGCTTCCATGTTCCAGAAGACTTGCTTCAGATCCTTGAAGCCGAAGGTCTCGGCGCCTGCGGCGCTGTTGAACGTACCGACGTTGATCACCTGAGAACTCCTCGCCCGCCGCCGGTCGTCCGGCAGCCTCGTTCTTCGTTCCGTGCGCCCGCCCGGAGGCTTCGGCAGCGGCCGCAATTCACCCTCGCGGCCCTCCTGCGGAGCCCGCGCTCGCCCCCTATGAGCACGACGGCGGGCCCGAAACAAGACGTTTTCGCGACGGCCGGGTTGCAGCCCCACCAAAGAAGAAGCCAAGGAAAACGCTCCGTTGATGCTTCTTTCCTTTTCAAACGTTTTAACCGGACGTCGTCTCCGACGACCGGGCGGAAAGCGCGAGTCGATGCAGCATATGCCGCAGTTGTTCACCGCCCGTCACACGGTCGGGGAAGGGCAGCCGCGCGGTCATGTCGCCCGCCGAAAGATCGCAGCCCGCCGGATCGATGCCGGTGATCCGCCACCGTGCGGCGGGGAGACCGAGCAGTCCTTCGGCATAGAGCTTCGCCGTTTCGGGATGGTCCTCGTTCATGTGGCGGAGGGCCTCCTCCTCCAGAGCGACGAGTTCGGCGGCGTCGGAGAGGTCGAGGACGAGATCGGAACGTTCCATGCGGAAAGCCTTGCCGAAACCGCCGTTGAGGCTGCCGCGCTCGATCTCCAGCGCGAAGAAGCCGAAATCGGGGAAATCGACGTAAAGCTCGGCTTTGGGTTGGCGCGCGAGGAACCGGCGGCGGACGCGCAGGCCGCGCTCGCTCCCGCGATCGATCGGCACCGCCCGGCAGGTCAGGGTGATGCGCGGATGGGCCAGCGGATCGCCCTTGCCGTCCTCGCCCGCGAGCAGGGAACAGCGCGGATCGGCGAGAAGGTGCGTCGTGTGATGCGACAGACGCGAGACGAGGATCAGGGGCGTGCCGTCCGTGTCCGTCGCGAG
>CAYNUN010000266.1:0-3536 GCA_964400345.1 uncultured Methylobacteriaceae bacterium | reverse complement strand
TCGCGGCGGAGGCGGCGCATCCCTGGGTGTCGCGCGGCGGCGTGAAGCTCGCCCATGCGCTCGACGCCTTCGGCATCGACCCGGCGGGCCGAACCTGTCTCGACGCCGGGGCCTCGACGGGCGGTTTCACGGAGGTTTTGCTGTCGCGCGGCGCGGCCTCGGTCACCGCCGCCGATGTGGGGCATGGTCAGCTTCACCCGAAGGTCGCGGCCGATCCGCGCGTGCGGTCGCTCGAAGGGCGGGACGTGCGCGGATTGACGCCCGCCGACCTTTCCGCGCCGCCGTCTCTCGTCGTGATCGATGTGAGCTTCATCCCGCTCGCGACGGCGTTGCCGCCCGTGCTGGCGCTCGCCGCGTCCGGTGCGATGCTGGTCGCGCTGGTGAAGCCGCAATTCGAGGCCGGCCGGGCCCATGTGGGCAAGAACGGCGTGGTGAAGGACGAAGCCGTCCATGCGCGGGTCTGCGCCGAGGCGGAAGACCTCGTGCGCTCCTGCGGCTGGACGGTGCGCGGCACGATCCCCTCCCCGATCGCGGGCGGCGAGGGCAACAAGGAATTCCTCCTCGCGGCGGACAAGCCATGCTGAAGATGACCGAGACGCTGCTCGTCGAACGGATGGGCGCGAAGGGCGACGCGATCGCGCGTGGACCCGAGGGCGAGGTGTTCGTCGCGGGCGCGTTGCCGGGCGAGCGCATCACGGCGGCGGTCGACGGCGACCGGGGGGATCTGGTCTCGGTCGAGACCGCCTCGCCCGAGCGCGCGACGCCGCCCTGCCCGCTGTTCGGGCGCTGCGGCGGCTGTGCGCTCCAGCATTGGGCGGCCGAGCCTTATGCCGCTTGGAAGCGGGGGCTCATCGAGGCGGAACTGCGCCGGAACGGCGTGTCCGCGCCCGTCGGGCCGCTCGTCGCGGCGCATGGCGAGGGCCGCCGCCGGGCGATCCTGCATGCGCGGCGGGGGCCTGCGGGCTGGACGATCGGCTTCATGGCGCGGCGGACGCACGACATCGTGCCCGTCGAGGCCTGTCCGATCCTCGTGCCCGCGCTGCGCGAGGCCGCGCCCCGGACCGCGAAGGCGGTGGCGGACGCGCTGGGCGGCGACAAGCCGCTCGACATTCAGGTGACGGCGACCGACGGCGGGCTCGACGTCGACATCCGCGGGCATGGCCCCGTCTCCGACGGCAAGCGTCGCGTGCTGGGCGAGACGGCGCGGCATCTGGGCCTCGCGCGGCTCTCGATCCATGGCGACGTGGTGGCCTCGCTCGCGCCGACGCTCGTGCGGATGGGGCCGGCCGACGTCATGATCCCGCCCGGGGGCTTCCTGCAGGCGACCGCGGCGGGCGAGGAGGCGTTGGGCGCGCTCGTGCTCGAAGGGCTCGGCAAGGCCAAGGCCGCGGCGGATCTCTTCGCGGGCGCCGGTCCCTTCACCTTCCGGGCGGCGCTGCGGGCGAGGGTGCATGCGGTGGAGGCCGATGCGCAGGCGGTGGCGGCGCTGCTGCGGGCGGCGCGGGAGACGCAGGGGCTGAAGCCGATCACGGCGGAGGCGCGCGACCTGTTCAAGAGGCCGCTGGTCGCGCCCGAACTCGCGGGCTTCGACGCCGTGATCTTCGACCCGCCGCGGGCGGGGGCGAAGGCGCAGGCGCAGGCTTTGGCGGGTTCGACGGTGCCGCGGGTGGTGGCGGTCTCCTGCGACGTGGGAACCTTCGCGCGGGACGCGGCGATCCTGACGGGGGGCGGATATCGACTGCTCTCGGTGACGCCCGTCGACCAGTTCCTCTATTCGAGCCATGTCGAACTGGTGGGCGTGTTCGAAAAGGCGACGGCTTCCGTGAAGAGGCGGCGTGTGCTGGGATGACCGCGCGAAAGGAAAACCTCATCCTGAGGAGGCGCGGAGCGCCGTCTCGAAGGACGAGGTTTTCGGGGAGCCGCCGGTTCGAGACGCGCGGCTCCGCCGCGCTCCTCACCATGAGGAGTGGGCCTTGTTGACGAGAGAGAACGTATGAACGCGCCTGCGCCCGCCCTTCTCGCCCGCCTCGCCGCCGTCGTCGGCGAAAAGCATGTGCTCTCCGCCGAAACGGACATGGCTCCGCATCTCGTCGAATGGCGGGGGCTTTATCGCGGCAAGGCCGCGGCCGTGGTGAAGCCGGGCTCCACCGCGGAAGTGGCCGCGCTGATGCGGCTGGCCTCCGCCGAGGGGCTGAAGATCGTGCCGCAAAGCGGCAATACGGGCCTCGTGGGCGGACAGATTCCGTGGGAGACGGGGGACGAGATCATCCTCTCCCTGCAGCGGATGAACCGGCTGCGCGAGGTCGACCCGCTCTCCGACACGATGACGGTCGAGGCGGGCGTGACGCTCGCCGCCGCACAGGCCGCGGCGGACGGTGCGGACCGGCTGTTCCCGCTGTCGCTCGCCTCCGAAGGCAGCTGCATGATCGGCGGCAATCTCGGGACCAATGCCGGGGGCACGGCGGTGCTCGCCTACGGCAATGCGCGCGATCTCGTGCTCGGGCTCGAAGTGGTGCTGGCGGACGGCCGGATCTGGAACGGGCTCGGCAAGCTGCGCAAGGACAATACGGGCTACGATCTCAAGCATCTCTTCATCGGCTCGGAGGGCACGCTCGGCATCATCACGGCGGCGGTGCTGAAGCTGTTCCCCAAGCCGAAATCGGTCGTGACCGCCTTTTGCGGCCTGCCCTCGCCGCAGGCGGCGGTGGATTTCCTCGCGCTCGCCAAAAGGCGGGCGGGATCGGCCGTCACCACGTTCGAAATCTCGCCGCGCTTCGGCGTCGACATCGCCGTGGCGCATATGGGCTGTCGCGACCCGCTGGCGGGGAAGCATCCCTGGTATGTGCTGATCGAACTCTCCTCGGCCGCGGATGCGGGATTGGAAGCGACGGGCGAGAATCTGCTGGCGGAGGCGATCGAGGCGGGGCTCGTGGAGGATGCGGCCGTCGCGACCTCGCTCGACCGGCGCACGGCGCTGTGGCGCATCCGCGAGACCATGTCGGAAGGGCAGGGCCATGAGGGCGGCTCGATCAAGCACGACATTTCGGTGCCCGTGGCCGCGGTGCCGCGGCTGATCGAAACGGTGGATGCGGAACTCGAAGCCTATCTGCCCGGCGTCAGGCCGTTCCCCTTCGGCCATCTCGGGGACGGCAACATCCATTACAACATCAGCCAGCCGCCCGGCATGGACAAGGCGGCCTTCCTTGCGCTGTGGGACGAGGTGAACGCGATCGTGCATCGCCGCGTGCTGGAGGCGGGCGGCTCGATCTCCGCCGAACACGGGATCGGCCGGCTGAAGAAGAAGCTCCTCGCCGAGACGAAGGACCCGACGGCGCTGGAACTGATGCGGACGATCAAGGCCGCGCTCGACCCGCAGGGGCTGCTCAATCCCGGGAAGGTGGTTTGAGGGGGCGGTAGGCAGTAGGCGGTAGGCAGTAGGCAGTAGGCGGTAGGCGGTAGGCGGTAGGCGCCGGCCCTCCGCCGTCATGCCCGCGCATGCGGGCATCCACGACTTGGGCGGCAGTCGAAGGAAGACG
>CAYNUN010000265.1:0-3561 GCA_964400345.1 uncultured Methylobacteriaceae bacterium | reverse complement strand
TTTCGGAGCCGTCCCAAGGAAGTCGTGGATGCCCGCATGCGCGGGCATGACGGTGGGGGTACGGGAGAGACCCGACAACGGAGGGGTGTCCCCTCCCCTCCGGAACGATGCGCTTCCGCTCTCGCGGCCCCCGACGGACCGCGTTATGGTCGCAGCGATGCGAGCCGTCGAACCGACATCGTCCCCCATGCGCCTCCCAGGCGTCGACGTCGCACGCGGCGCGGCGCTCTTCGCCATGGCGGTCTATCATTTTGCGTGGGATCTGCATTTCTTCGGGCTGATCGCGACGGATCCCGTCGTGCATCCCGCTTGGATGCTGTTCGCGCGCGGCATCGCCGCGAGCTTCCTCCTCCTCGTCGGCGTGAGCCTCGTGCTCGCGGCGGCGGACGGCTTCGACCGTCGGGCCTTCCTGATCCGCCTCGCCAAGGTGAGCGGAGCGGCGCTGCTGATCACGGCGGCGACGATGGCCGCCTTTCCGGACAGCTTCATCTTCTTCGGAATTCTCCACCATATCGCGGCGGCGAGCGTGCTGGGACTGCTCGCCCTGCGCCTGCCGACGGGCGCGGTGCTCGGGCTGGCGGGAACCGTGTTCGTGCTGCCCGTGCTGTTCCAGCATCCGGCCTTTTCCCATCCCGCGCTGGTCTGGCTGGGATTGGCGCCGGTGCCGCCGCGCAGCAACGACTTCGTGCCGCTGCTGCCCTGGTTCGGCTGGGTTCTTGCGGGCATCGCCGCGGGGCGGGCGCTGCTCGGCGCGCCTCGATTCGTCGCGGCCTTCGCTTTGCGGCCCGCCTCGCGGCCCGCCCGCGTCATGGCCGCCGCCGGGCGGCATTCGCTGACGATCTATCTGCTGCATCAGCCGATCCTGATCGGCCTCGTCTGGCTGGCCGTGCAACTCGGCGTGGCGCGGCCCATTCCGGCCGGCTCCACCGATTTCGGCACGACCTGTACGGCCGAATGCATCGCGCAGGGCGCGGAGGCGGCGCTCTGCCGGCGCGTCTGCAGCTGCATCGTCGAGGATCTGGCGGGCGGACCGCTGCTTGCGGACCGCGCCGCGCCGCTTTCGGCGGCGGACGAACGCCGGTTGTCGGAAGCGATCGAGCGCTGCCGGAACCGGCCCTGACGGCCGCCGCCGCGCCTCAGGCCCGGAGCTTCTCCAAGCCCTTCCAGTCGAAGTCGAGCCCGTGGCCGGGGTCGCTCGGCGCCGTCGCGAAACCGTCCTTGATCGCGAGCTTGCGATTGAGGAACCGCTCCAGCCCGAAGCCGTGGGCTTCCATATAGCTGCGGTTCGGCAGGGCGGCCATGAGCTGCACGGTCACGTCATGCGCACCATGCGAGGTGACGGGCAGGTTCAGGGCTTCGGCCATGTGGCCGACCTTCATGAACACGGTGATGCCGCCGCAATTGGTCACGTCCGGCTCGGGGAAGGTGACGCCGCCCGACTGCATCAGATGCCCGAATTCGTGCAGCGTGTGCAGGTTCTCCCCCTGCGCGATGGGCAGGCCGCCCTCGCGGACGAGACGGACATAGCCGCCGAAATCGTCCGGGATCATGGGTTCTTCCAGCCAGACGAGATCGAAGTCGCGGAAGCGGCGGGCCGCGCGGATCGCCTCGTCGGTCGTCCATTTCATATTGGCGTCGACCATCAGCGGGAAGCCGTCGCCCAGGAATTCGCGCATCGCCTTCACCCGCGCCACGTCTTCGGCGAGATTGGCGCGGCCGACCTTCATCTTGATCGCGCGGAAGCCCTTGGCGAGATTGTCCTCGGTCTGCTTCAGGAGCTTTTCCAGCGGAAAATCGAGATCGATGCCGCCCGCATAGACGGGCACCTGCGGGTCGAAGCCGCCGAGAAGCTTCCACAGAGGCAGACCCGCCTTCTTACCCTTGAGGTCCCACAAGGCGATATCGACGGCCGAGATCGCGAGCGAGGCGGAGCCGCCGCGGCCGCCGTAATGCAGCCGCCACCAGTTCTCGCGCCAACGCGCCTCGATCGGGTCGGCGTCCTTGCCGATCATGATCGGCGCGAGATCGCGCGCGACATTGGCATGGGCCGCCGCACCGTTGGTGCCGCAGGTGAAGGACCAGCCCATGCCGGTCGCGCCGTCGGCATCGGTGACGCGGACGGCGAGGACCTCGAAGACGGACATGTGCCCGTGCATCGAGTCCGACAGAACTTCAGGCAGCGGGATGAGATAGAGGTCGGCGACGACGCGCTCGATCAGGGCCATGGGGTTTCCTCGGCGTTCTTGGTCTTGCGACCAAGCTCGCCTCTGCACCCCGCCGGGTCAACCCGCCCGATCGCGTCCGAGGCTCACTCGACCTTGATGCCCGCGGTGCGGATCAGATCGCCCCAGGTCTTCATCTCGCTCTGCAGGAAGCCCGCGAGTTCCTCCTGCGTGGAACCCACGACCACGGCGCCCGTGGCTTCGAGCTTCTTGCGGACTTCGGGATCCTGCGCCGCGGCCCGCGCATCGGCCGCATAGCGCGCGACGATCGGAGCGGGCGTCTTGGCGGGCAGATAGAGCGCGAACCAGGAGGACACGTCGAAGCCCGGGACGGTGTCGGCCACCGGCACGAATTCCGGCGTGACGGGGGAGCGCTTGGCGGTGGTGATGCCGAGCGCCTTGACGTTGCCCGCCTGCACCTGCGGCAGGATCTGGCTGATATTGTCGAAGATCAGATCGATGCGGCCGCCGAGGAGATCCTGCGTCGCCTGCGCGGTGCCGCGATAGGGCACATGCGTCATCTGCGTGCCGGTGAGCTTCTGGAAGAGCTCGCCCGAGAGATGGACCGAGGTGCCGACGCCCGAGGAGCCGTAATTGAGCTTGCCCGGGTTCTTCTTGGCGTAGTCGACGAGTTCCGCGACGCTGTTGACCGGCAGATGCTTGCCCACCACCAGCAGGTTCGGGACCATGGCGACGAGGCTCACGGGCACGAAATCGGCCAGCGGATCATAGTTGAGGCGATTGTAGAGAAAGCGGTTCGTCGCCATGCCGACGGACACGATGAGGAAGGTGTCGCCGTTCGGCTCGGATTTGGCGACCGCATCCACGCCGATATTGCCGCCCGCGCCGGGACGGTTCTCGACGACGATCGTGGTGTCCCAGGTCCGGCCCATGCGGTCGGCCATGATGCGGCCGATCACGTCCGTCGCCCCGCCGGGCGGGAAGGGCACGACGAGCTTGATCGTGCGTCCCTTCGGGAATTCCTGCTGCGCCCGTGCCGCGCCGGGCACGGCGAGCGCGGCCAAAAGGCCCGCGGTCACGCTGCGACGATCGATTCCGTCCGTCATCGTTCTTTCCTTCCCTGGCTTTTGCTTGAAGCTAGGGCTGGGCTGCGCAGCGGGCAACCGGGACGACCGCGCTTCGTCGCCCGTCAGACGATCTCCCCGACGCGCCCGGCGGCATATTCACGGATACGGGCGATGAAGGCGTCGGCGGTTTCGCCGGGTCCGACCTCCTTGTAGGCCGGCTTGCCTTCTCCGAAGGAATAATTGACCTGATAAAGAAAATGACTGACCCCGTTCGTGAAGAACTCCCTTCGTTCTGCGGCTCCTTCGGCGCG
>CAYNUN010000264.1:0-3576 GCA_964400345.1 uncultured Methylobacteriaceae bacterium | reverse complement strand
GCGGGGGCGGATCGGCTCGTCGTCGGACGGCCGATCACGCAGGCCGCCGACCCCGCGGCGGCGGCCGAAGCGGTCGTGAAGGACATCGCCGCCGCCTGAAGCGGCGGGACGAAGGAGGACGAACGGATGACCAAGAAGGCGTATTGGGTGGCCCGCGTCGAAGTGACGAACATGGAGGCCTATCAGGGTTATGTCGCCAAGAATGCGGCGGCGTTCAAGAAGTTCGGCGCGCGCTTCATCGTGCGCGGCGGCCCGTTCGAAATGCTCGAGGGCGGCGGCGCGAAGAGCCGCAACGTCGTGATCGAGTTCCCGAACCTGCAGGCGGCCCGCGACTGCTGGCATTCGCCGGAATATCAGGAGGCGATCGCCGAGCGGAAGGGCGCGGCGCTCGTCGACCTGATGCTGATCGAGGGCTATGACGGGCCGCAGCCCGCGTGAGCCTCGCGCCGAAGGTCAGGCCCGCTCGCGAGGCGGATTGCCCGGCTCTGCCCGCGATCAAGGCCGATGCGGCGCAGGCCTTCGGCGATCTCCGCAGCGGCGTCGCGCCGCGCGCCGTGTCCGTCGAGGCCATGGCGGTGCTCGTCGCCGAAGGCACGCTCTGGGTCGCCGTCGACGACGCCGATCGCCCGATCGGTTTCGCGGCCGCGGGCATGCTGGACGGCACGCTGTTCCTCGCCGATCTCCATGTGCGTTCCGACATGCAGCAACGCGGCGCGGGGCGGATGCTTCTGCGGCGCGTCGTCGATCACGGCCGCTGGGCCTTCTTCCCGGCGGTCACCCTGCTCACCGACCGTCTCGTGCCGTGGAATGCGCCCTTTTATGCGGCCGAGGGCTTCGTGATGCTCGACGGCGCGCGTCTGCCCCCGCAATTGAGCGAAAAGCGGGCGTCGGATCTCGCCCGCGGACATGATCCCGCCCGCCGCGTCGCGATGGCGAAGCGCCTCTGATCAGAGACCGGCGCCCTTGCCGAAGCGCTCGGACAGCAGCGCATGGACGAGGCGGGCGACCTGCGGCTCGCCGCCTTCCGGCCGGCCCGGCCGCGCCGAGGGAACCCAGCCGTAGACGTCGAAATGGGCGTAGGCCTTCGCCTTCTCGACGAAATTCGCCAGAAAGAGCGCGGCGGTGATCGAGCCCGCGAAGCCGCTCGCCCCGCTGTGGTCGATGTCGGCGATCTTCGAGTCGAGCATCCGGCGATAGGGCTTCCAGAGCGGCAGCCTCCAGACCGGATCGTTCACCGCGAGGCCGAGCCGTTGGAGATCGGTCGCGAGCGCATCGTCCTCCGTGAAGAGCGGCGGCAGATCCGGCCCGAGCGCGACGCGGGCCGCGCCCGTGAGCGTCGCGAATTGGAAGATCATGTCCGGCTCGTCCTCGTCGGCCAGCGCGAGCGCGTCGGCGAGGATCAGCCGGCCTTCGGCGTCCGTGTTCTCGATCTCCACCGACATGCCCTTGCGGCTCCGCAGCACGTCGCCGGGGCGGAAGGCGTCGCCGGAGACGGAATTCTCCACCGCGGGCACGAGCACGCGCAGACGGACGGGAAGTCCCGAGGCCATGATCATGCGGGCTGCGGCCAGCGCCGTCGCAGCGCCGCCCATGTCCTTCTTCATGAGGCGCATGGCGGAAGCGGGCTTGATGTCGACGCCGCCGGTGTCGAAGGCGACCCCCTTGCCGATCAGCGTCACCTTCGTCGCTGCGGGGTCGCCCCAGGAGAAGTCGACGAGCCGCGGCGCGCGGGTCGAAGCGCGGCCGACGGCATGGATCATGGGGAAGTTCTGCGCGAGGAGTTCGTCTCCGACGATCGACGAGAAGGACGCGCCGAACTCCTCCGCCAAGCGCCGTGCCGCATCCTCGATCTCCGCCGGACCCATGTCGTTGGCGGGCGTGTTGATGAGATCGCGCCCGAAGCCGACGGCTTCCGCCATCCGCGTGACATGCGCCCCGTCGACGCCGTCGGGCACGACGAGCTTCACCGATTTTTCCGACGGCTTCCGGTAGCGGTCGAAGCGATAGGCCCCGAGCGCGAAGGCGAGCGCGGCGAGGCCCGCGTCATGCACCGTGCCGGAGAGCCGATAGACGCCGTCGGGCAGAAGACCCGGAAGGCGACCGTGCGCGAAGGGATCGAAGGCGGGGCCGCCCGCGGCGTCGCAGCCGAACAGCACGGCCGCAAGGCCGCCCGCCGCATTCGGCAGCAGGGCGACCGTGCCGGGCTTGGCGGCGAAGCCCTGCGCTTCCGCGAAGCGCTTCGCATGCGGGCCTATGGCCTCCGCATGGCTCGCCCAATCGGAGGGCCGCACGGTGAAGATCGGAACGGCGTCGGCGACGGGAGCGGAAAGGGCGGGATGCAGGGCCATGATCTTCGCGTCCGAAAGCGGGGAGAGAGGAAGGTCTTAGCATGTTCGCGGCGCATGGGCACCGCGAGCCCCCGGGCCGCCGATTAACCTTCCGTTAAGCATGATGAGCCAAGACTTTCATTGCATTCAGGGGAGATTCGTTCCGTGATCGGTTTCGTCGCCAAGACCCGCATCGGGCTTCTGGCCGCCGCGTTCGGCCTCGCGCTGACCCTCGGCGGTTGTCAGGGACGGGGTCCGTCCCTCGGCGTCTTCGGCGGGTCTTCGACGCCCGA
The DNA here is from genome assembly GCA_964400345.1 of uncultured Methylobacteriaceae bacterium. Classification (GTDB taxonomy): domain Bacteria; phylum Pseudomonadota; class Alphaproteobacteria; order Rhizobiales; family Beijerinckiaceae; genus JAIXZO01. The sequence continues at coordinate 956 of CAYNUN010000264.1, read as the reverse complement.
AACCCCGGAGGCGGCGGCGGAGCGCGTGGAGCGTCTGGGCCAAATCTACGAGCGTGACCCGAACGACCGGCGCAAGGCGCTCGCCTATTCGGCGGCGCTCCGAACGCTGGGCCGCACGGCGCAGGCGCTGGCCGTCATCGAGGCGACGGCGATGCGGTATCCGGGCGACAAGGACGTGCTCGGCGCCTACGGCAAGGTGCTGGTCGATGCAGGCCGCGCCCGCCAGGCCGAAGAGGTGCTGAGCCGCGCCCATTCGCCCGAAAGGCCGGATTGGACCATCCTGTCGGCGCAGGGCATCGCGGCCGATCAGCTCGGCGATCACGACCGCGCCCGCAAGCTTTATGCGTCGGCCCTCACGCTGATGCCCGAAGAGCCGGCGGTCCTCACCAATCTCGGCCTGTCCCACGCCATGTCGGGCGATCTGCCGGCGGCGGAGACGGCGCTGCGCCGCGCCGCCGCGCGGCCGGAGGCGGACAAGCGGGTCAGGCAGAATCTCGCCCTCGTGCTCGGCCTTGCGGGGAAGACGCAGGAGGCGCTTTCCGTCGCCCGACAGGACATGACGGCGGAAGACGCCGCGGCCTTCGTCGATTCGCTGAAGCCGCGCAAACGCACCGATGCATGGTCGATGGCCCGCCAAGGTCGGGCGAGCCCGCGCATTCGACCCGTCCGGAAGGGTCCGAATCGTCGGAAGGCTCCTCGAAGCGCTGACGCGGCCTTGCGCGGCGGGGCGCGATCCCTATAGTCCGCGCCGATCAGGCCGGGCCGTTCCCGGCCGAAAGCCGAGAGCGTAGACATTCCATGGCCGACAAGCGCGTGAAGAAGGTCGTGCTCGCCTATTCCGGCGGGCTCGACACGTCGATCATCCTGAAATGGCTGCAGACCACCTATGGCTGCGAGGTCGTCACCTTCACCGCCGATCTCGGCCAGGGCGAGGAACTGGCCCCGGCGCGCGAAAA
>CAYNUN010000263.1:0-3599 GCA_964400345.1 uncultured Methylobacteriaceae bacterium | reverse complement strand
ACCCGTCACAAGGACATTGCCGTAGGTCACGCCCTCGACGGTCTCACGCCGGTCGCCGATCTCGACGATGACGTTGCTCTCGCAGACATGAAAATGCCCTTTGTGATGAACGCATTCCACCGCGATGGGGCCGACTTCCTCGCAGGAATAATTGGAAGTGTGCCGGATCCCCACCTGCGCCAACTGGTCGATCGCGGCGGCCGTCATCGGTTGCCCGTAGGTGATGACCTGCCGCGTTCCGAACCGAGAGAAGACCTCCTTGCCCCTGAGCGAGAGCAGCGTCTCTACGAACTGCGGCAAGCATACGAGATAATGCGGTTTGAATTTCCGTAGGCGCTCGACGACCTTGTCTGGGTCCATGTCGAAATAATTGATTTCGGCATTCTTGCCTGTCACGAAGATACGCGACAGCACCCCCGCATAACTGTCCGACTGCTTGAAATCCAAACCCGTCTTGACGGGATCGAAGGTCATCCGGCAGCGGTTCAGACTGATGTCGCACCCCTCGATCATGAACTGCGCGAAAGAACGGAGCTCGTTGTAGATGCCGTTCGCCTGGGTTACGTGAAAGCTTACGGGCGTTCCCGTCGAACCGGACGTCGTCCGGCTCTTGGTCTCGACGCCGTCCCGCGTCGACAGCAGACCGCCCTCGCTCGCGACCTGACGCCGAACGTCTGCACGTGTCAGGATCGGAAGCGTCGAGAGGTCCGAAGCCGTCGGCGACGCCCCGCCGAGATGCGCGCGCCAAAAGCCCGACCGCCGTCGGGCATGGTGGAGCAGATTCGTAAGTTGGGCTGTCGCCCACGACCTGCGAACGGCGCGCGGTGCCGTTTCCAGAAAAATCATCTCCGACAACATACCGAATGCGGGCTTGTCCTCGGGACGAACGAAGTTGAACGGCAGCGTCGAGAATGCGTCCGGTCGAATCTCGAATCCGGTGAACCCGACCATTCCGCACCTCGCTCCGCCTGATCGTTCGAACGCGTCGGTCGAAGATGCCCGACCCCGTGCCCGCCTCGAGTAAGCCGACTTCGTATCGCTGCCGGCATTCGTGCCCGTTTACATGCTGCGGGGCGGCAGGTCGATGAGGCAGATGTCCAGTCTGCCCGCGTCCCACAATTTGCGGGCCTCGGCCGAGGAGACGGTCTTCGACATTTGGGCGAGCCGATAGTCGACCTTCGGGGCTTCCCACAAGGGGTCGCCGGGCCGTTGCTCGCGGGACAGCTGCACCTGATCGGCGAGGTCGAGTTCGAGCTTCTCCGATCCGCCCAAGGTCGATTTCAGCGTGAGCGCGTCGCCGTCGATCCCTTCGAGGACATGACAGTGACCGCTCATCATCACCAGGACGGCCCGGTTGCCGTCCTTTCGTGCGTCCGCAAGCTTGGCCTGCAGGGCGTCCCAGGAATGTTCCGTCGGGAGCAGGGTGTCGGATTCGAGCCCGATCCGGGCGGCGAGATAGTCGGCATCGGCCATCCCCTGCGCCGGATCGAAAGCCGCGGCCTCGTACCGCTGTTCGATGCGGGTGCAGGCGGCCTCGAACGCCCGCAGCCATTCCGGCCGGACGTCGTCGGTGCGGTAGGCGCTGTTGGCCTTGCGCTTCTTGTCGATTTCGGAGAGGTCGGCCGGCGTCACCGTCACGGACCGCCCGTCCTGCAGCCGAAGCCGGTAGTCGGCGCCCGTCTTGGTGAACCGCTCGTCGAGGAATGTCCGCCCCCCGTCGATCTCGAGGCATCCGATCAGCGTCGACAGAGCCCAGCAGGTGTTCGTGCCCTGATACTGGGTCACCTGCGATGGGTCGACATTCCGCGGTATCGCGGGCGACGGCTTCGGCGGCTCCGCCGGCAGCAGATTCAGGGCCGCGATCTCGACGGCGCTGCGGGCGGCGTCTTGCGGCGCCTGGTCCGCGAGCCGGGCGAACATGGCGTCGACCGATGCGTCGTCGCCCAAGGCGCCGGCCAGGACGGCGAGCGCGGCGTCGCGTTCGATCTGCCGCTCCTCCGAACTCCAGACCGCCGCGTCCTTGAAGCTGCCGAACGCCGGCTGCTCCTTGAGCTGGAGATAACGGCCGTTGCCGCTTTCGACGACGCTGAATTCGAATTTCGACAGGTCGCGGGCGAAGTCCGGATCCCGATGCACCGCCTCCAGCAGCTTGGAGACGTCGGCGCGCGTGATTCCGTCGAGCCTGTCCTTCGAAACGGCGATCCGGAAGCCGCCGGCAATTTTCTCGACCATCGCTTTCGCTCCATCTCGTCAAGACCGCGGTCCGGCCGCGCCGAACCGATCGGTCTCATTCCGCTCCAAGATCACGGCCTGCACCGTGCGCGGGCGCACATTCGGGGATTCCGTCGGTCATCGCTCTAGCGCCATGTCGTCACGTCGGGCGTCCGGCCGCCGCTCGGGGGCGGAGCATCCATCATGCGCCGCCAGTTCGCGGCCATGATCGTGAAGCCCGCCACGCGATCGCAGAAGCCTACGAGGTCGACCGCGCCGGCGTCGATGATCAGCGTCGCCGCGAGCAGGCCCGTCCGCGGATCGATCGAGAAGCAACTGCCCAGCGGGCGCAGATGGTTGGCTTTCAGCGCCAAGACGGCCGCTTCGCCCTCGGTCCTGCCGGACGCCGATTCGAAAGTCGCCGAGACGACGAAACGCGCTTCGTCCGCTTCATGCGCGATCGCCAGAACCACGCGGGGAAGAATATCGAAACGAATACGGAAGTCTCCGCCTGCATCGACCGCCGTCGGCGTCGTCGGCCATTGAAGACCCAGTATCGTGCATGCGGCGCAGACGAATTCGGCCGGGGTGGACGTGGGAGAGATCATCCGACGACTCGACTGGATGGCAAGCGTGATCGAAATCCAGCATAAGCCCGAGAAACGTGAACCGCCATTCTCTTCGAACACACGGTCTTGCCGGATCATGCGGGGAAAAGAGACGAGAAAACCAAGTCCGAATCGGACTTCCATCGCCCGATGATCGATTCGGGACTTGGACGATGAGCACGTCGAACGGCAGGCAATCGACAAATCCGATATGTGGGAAAGAAGACAAGTGTCCATAAGTGGATAGGAAATTCGAAAAACGGGATTGCCGATAGAAATCGATATGTTAATCATCACCCAAAATTGGGGAGAATTCCACGCATGAACAAGCTGCTTGCCACCACTGCTCTGACCCTGTTGGCCTTCAATGCCGACGCCGCCGATCTGACGAAGCGCTCCGGCGCCGCGACCCCCGTGCCGGTCTTCGCCGCTTCGCCGTGGGCGGGCTTCTATGCCGGCGCGGTCGCTGGCTATGTGCAGACCGACAGCCGGATCGAGGACAACTATCGCGGCGGCGGCCTCGACGAGTTCGACGGCGACTCCTTCGGTCATCGGCCTGAGGGCTTCATCGGCGGCTTGGTCGCCGGTTACAACTGGCAGCGCGGGCGCTTCGTCTACGGCCTCGAGGGCGACATCTCCGGATCGACCTTGAGCAAGCTGACGTTCGAGGGCTCTTCGGACGACGGGCTCTACACGCGGCTCGGCGCCGTTTCCACGCTTCGCGCCCGGGTGGGTTACAGCGTCACGGACCCGCTGTTGATCTACGTCACCGCAGGCGTT
>CAYNUN010000262.1:0-3611 GCA_964400345.1 uncultured Methylobacteriaceae bacterium | reverse complement strand
GGTTGTCGACGATCTCGTGGAGCTGCTCCGCGCGCCTATCTTCAAGCACGGTCCCGCGGGAGACGACGATATAGACGCTGCGGCGATACAGCTTGAGAATATGGAACGGCTGCGGGACATTCATCAGCGGGCCGACGTCGCGGATCGGACGGATGTCGACCTGCGAACGCGGCAGGAACGCCACGGCGCCGTCGAGATCGACCGTGTAGCCGCCCTTGACCTGGTTGAAGATCACGCCCGTGACCTTCTCCTGCTTGTCGAAGGCGACTTCCAGCTTGACCCAGCTCTCTTCGCGGCGAGCCTTCTCGCGCGAGATCACGGCCTCGCCGAGGGCGTTCTCCATACGGTCGAGATAGACCTCGACCTCGTCGCCCACGCCCGGCACGCCTTCGCGGCCCGGTCCGGCGAATTCCTTGAGCGCGACGCGACCTTCGGTCTTCAGACCGAGATCGACGACGGCCATGTCCTTTTCGATCGCGACGACGCGACCCTTGATCACCGAACCTTCGAGCGCCTCGGCGCGGGCGAAGGATTCTTCGAGAAGCGCGGCGAAATCGTCGCGGCTCGGATTGGTCTGAACGGCCATGTTTTCTCCTGAAAGGCTCCCTCGGGAGCCTCGCGCCGGCGGGTTCGTGTTTCGGTTCCGCTTCCTGTCGTCGGCTGATGCCTCGAAGGCATCGACGGTCCCGGGGGACCGGCCGGCGCGGCGATCGACGATCGGAAGCGCGGTTCTTCAGTCTCGTTGCGGGGGGCGAACGCGGTTGCCCCCGCTCGGGTTTCATCAACCCGCCGGGAGGGTCGCCTTCACGTTCTCCACGATGGAGACGGCCGCCCGGAACGCGGCTTCTATATCCAAATCGGTCGTATCGAGCAAGCGAGCGTCCTGCGCGGCGCGCAGCGGCGCGCTGGCCCGGCCCGAGTCCCGCGCATCGCGCCGACGGATGTCGGCGAGCACGGTCTCGAAGCCCATGTCCTCGCCCCGGCGGACGAGTTCGCGATGGCGTCGGGTCGCCCGCTCTTCCGGCGAGGCGGTCACGAAGATCTTCACGTCGGCGTCGGGGCAGATGGCGGTGCCGATGTCGCGCCCGTCGAGCACCGCGCCTTCGGGGCGACGGGCGAAGCGGCGCTGGAGATCGACCAGCGCGGCCCGCACGCCGGGAAAGGCGGCGACGACGGAGGCCGCCTCGCCCATCTCGGCCCCGCGAAGCCTGTCCTCGTCGAGCCGGGCGAGATCGAGCGCTTCGGCCGCGCGCGTCGCCGCATCGGCGTCTTCGAGCGGGAGCCCCGCATCGATCAGCGCGCGGGCCACCCCGCGATACAGAAGCCCCGTGTCGAGATGCGCGAAGCCGAAATGCTCGGCGAGGCGCTTGCCGAGGGTGCCTTTGCCCGAGGCGGCGGGTCCGTCGATGGCGATGATCATGCGGGGATGTCTCGGGAAAGGGCTGCGGTGCCGAACGGGCCGACCGAGAAGACCTCATGGTGAGGAGGCACGAAAGCGCCGTCGGGCGCCTCGCCATGAAGGGGGAGGGGGAGAAGGGTGCGCATCGCGCGAACCCTCACGCGAAATCCGCTCCCAGCCCCGCCATCAGCGGGCCGAAGCTCGGGAAGCTCGTGGCGATCATGCGGTCGTCGTCGACGGTCACGGGCTTCTCGGAGGCGCAGCCCATCACGAGGAAGCTCATCGCGATGCGGTGGTCGAGATGCGTCGCGACCGTCCCGCCGCCCGCGGCCCGGCCGCCCGCGCCGCGCACGATCAGGTCGTCGCCCTCGATCGCATGGTCCACGCCGTTGGCGGCGAGCCCGTCCGCCACCGCCTGCAGCCGGTCGCTCTCCTTCACGCGCAGCTCCTGCAGCCCGCGCATCCGCGTCTCGCCCTTCGCGAAGGCCGCCGCGACCGCCAGCACCGGATATTCGTCGATCATGGAAGGCGCGCGGTCCGCCGGCACGTCGACTCCGTTCAGCGCCGAGGAGCGCACGCGCAGATCCGCGACCTCCTCGCCGCCCTCGATGCGGCGTTCGAGTTCCTCGATGTCCGCTCCCATTTCGCGCAGCGTCGTCAGCAGCCCGATCCGCAGCGGGTTCATCATCATGCCTTCGACGACGATCTCGGAATTCGGCACGATGAGGGCCGCGACGATCGGAAACGCGGCCGAGGACGGATCGACGGGAACCATGATCGGACGCGGCGCGAGATCGGGCCGACCCTTCAGCACGATGCGGCGGCCGTGCGCGCCTTCGGGCGTCACCGTCACCGACGCGCCGAAATAGGACAGCATCTTCTCCGTATGGTCGCGCGAGGCTTCCGCCTCGATCACCGTCGTCTCGCCCGGCGCGTTCAGCGCCGCGAGCAGCACGGCGGATTTGATCTGCGCCGAGGCGACGGGAGTCCGATAGACGATCGGGTTCGGGTCCGCCGCGCCGCGGATCGTGACGGGGCAGCGCCCGCCGTCCGCCTGCGCGAGAATCTCCGCGCCCATCAGCGCCAGCGGGTCGAGGATGCGGCGCATCGGCCGCTTGCGCAGCGAAGCGTCGCCGTCGAAGGAGGCGGTGACGTCATGCCCGCCGACGACGCCCATCATCAGCCGCGACCCCGTGCCCGCATTGCCGAAATCGAGCACTTCGGCGGGGCTCCGCAGCCCGCCGACGCCGACGCCGCGCACCGTCCAGGCGCCCTCGCCCGTCCGCTCGATCAGCGCGCCGAGCGCGCGGCAGGCCGCGGCCGTGCGCAGCACGTCGTCGCCTTCCAGAAGGCCCGTGACGCGGGTCTCTCCCGCGGCGAGCAGTCCCAGAATCATCGCGCGATGCGAGATGGACTTGTCGCCCGGCGGACGGACGCGCCCCTTGAGCGCCGCGATGCGGCGGGCCGAGAGGGGGCGGGGAGAGCCTGCGTGTGCGTTCGACATGGGCGGTCCGGACTGCGGCGGGATGCGTCGCCGCGGCATTAGCACGCGCCGCGCCGACGCGCATCCGTCGAAGGATATCCTCCATGCCGCGCCCCCTCCCCGCGATTCCGAGTTGACGGGTCCGACAAGCCCGACTAACCGAAGCGCCGAGTTGAACGAGAGGGTGCGATCCAGTGGTGAAACCGGAACTCGGCACGAAGCGCCTGTGCGGAAGCTGCGGCGCAAAATTCTACGATCTCGGCAAGACGCCGATCGTCTGTCCCCGCTGCAGTTCGGTGTTCCAGCCGACGCTGCTGCCGACGCGCGCCCGCCCGGCCCCCAAGGTCGAAGAAGACGAAGAGATCGAGATCGAGGCCGGCGGTCCGGAAATCGTCTCGCTCGAAGACGCCGAGGCCGAGGAAGCCGGCAAGGGCGCGGCCGTCGAAGGCGTCGAGATCGAGGACGACATCGCCGTCGACGACGATTTCCTCGAGGAAGAGGAAGAGGGCGACGACGACGTGGCCGATCTGATCGACGGCGACATCGAGGACGACGAAGAGGCTTGATGCCGCGACGAGTCGCGGCTATAGGGACGCACCGCTGCGGAGATCGGCGGGCGTCGCAAGACGTTTCGCCGCGAGGCGAACCCGGGCGGGATCCCCAAATCCCGCCGCTCAGTGGGGCCATAGCTCAGTTGGGAGAGCGCTTGAATGGCATTCAAGAGGTCGG
>CAYNUN010000261.1:0-3618 GCA_964400345.1 uncultured Methylobacteriaceae bacterium | reverse complement strand
GCCAAGCGCCGATGCGGCGGCACGCCGCCGCGAGGTCCGCGATCGCCGCGCCCGACATCATCGTGCCCGAGGGATTGGCCGGGCTCATCACCAGCACCCCGGCGAGCGGCTTTTCCGCATGCGCACGTTCCACGGCTTCGGCCGTGACGATCCATCCCGTCTCGGCCGACGTCTCGATGGCGACGGGTTCGAGGCCCAAAGCCTCGAGCGTGTTCCGATAGGCGGGATAGCCCGGCGACGAGATCGCCACGCGCGCGCCCGGGTCGAACATCGCGAGGAAGGACAGGATGAACCCCGCCGAGGATCCGGTCGTGACGGCGATCCGCTCCGCCGATACCGCGACGCCGTAAGCCTCACGATAATGCCGCGCGATCCGTTCGCGCAGCGAGCGCAGGCCGAGCGCTTCCGTATAGCCGATCCGGCCGATATCGAGCAGCCGCATCGCCGCTTCGCGCACGAGGCGCGGTGCGGGAGCGCCCGGCTGGCCGACTTCCATATGCAGGACCGAGCGGCCTTCGCGCTCCATCGCGCCCGCCGCCGCCATCATGTCCATGGCGATGAAGGGCGACACCGCGCCGCGCCGCGAGGGCCGACGCCCGGCCGATACCGCCACGTCCCTGCCTTGATCGATCGTCATGAAACGTCCCCGAAGCCGCGGACCGGATTTGACGCTCCGGAACCGAGGGCCTTATCTCTGCACGCGTGAATGTGGTCCCGGACGTGAAATGACCGAGTCTTCGACGCCGAGAGCTACCGGCAACGCCTCCGATCCGCAAAGGTCGAGCCGCAGACCTCCCTTCTGGCGACGCATCGCGGCCTTCGCGCTCGCGTGCCTCTGCGCCCTCGCCTCCGGCCCGGCCTTCGCCAAGCGCCAGACGATCATCCGCGACGCGGAGATCGAAGCGCTGCTGCGCGACTATGCGGAGCCGATCTTCGAGGCGGCGGGCATCCGCAAGGGGCAGGTCCGGATCATCCTCATCGGCGACCGCAGCTTCAACGCCTTCGTCACCGACGGGCGGCGGATGTTCATCAATATCGGCGCGATCATGGATGCGCGCACGCCCAACGAGCTGATCGGCGTCATCGCCCATGAGGCGGGCCACATCGCGGGCGGGCATCTCGTCAGGCTTCGCGAACAGGCGGCGAACGCGCAGATTCTCGCCGTGGCGGGCATGCTGCTGGGCGCGGGCGCGGTCGCCGGCGCGGCCGCCTCGGGCGACAGGGTCGGCTCGAGCGGCACGGGAACCATGGGCGCGATCCTCGGGCCGACCGAACTCGTCCGGCGCAGCATGCTCTCTTATCAGCGCTCCGAGGAACAGGCCGCCGACCGCGCCGCGATCACCTATCTCGACCGGACGGGACAATCCGCCCGCGGTCTCCTCGAAACCTTCCGCCGGTTCCATCAGGAATCGATGTTCAAGACCGCGGGGCTCGATCCCTACACGATCAGCCACCCCCTCCCCGCCGACCGCATCGCCAATCTCGAAGCCTTGGCCGCCAAGAGCGGGCATCTCTCCGCCAAGGATCCGCCCGCTCTCGTCGCGCGGCACGAAATGGCCCGCGCCAAGCTCTTCGGCTTCGTCGCCGGCGCCGACGAGGTCGGCCGCCGCTATCCGATCCGGGACATGTCCATGCCGGCCCGGTACGCCCGCGCCATCATCGACTACCGCACCAAGCGCCTGTCCGACGCGCTCGCCAAGATCGATGCGCTTCTCGCCGAGCAGCCGAACAATCCCTATTTCTGGGAGCTGAAGGGACAGGCGCTGTTGGAATTCGGTCGCGCGCAGGAGGCCGTGCCCGCTCTGCGCCGCGCCGTCTCGCTCGCCCCCGGCGCGGTCCCGATCCGGGTCATGCTGGGCCACGCGCTCGTCTCGACGGAACGTCCCGCCGCCGTCGACGAGGCGATCCGGGAATTGTCGAACGCCGTGAACCGCGAACCCGACAATGCGGAGGGCTTCCGCCATCTCGCCACCGCCTACGGCATCAAGGGCAACACGGCCATGGCGGAACTGGCGTCGGCGCAGTACTACTTCGCGGCGGGCGACTTCCGAAACGCCGTGCAGCAGGCCGCCCGCGCGCAGGACAAGTTTCCGAAGAATTCAGGTCCTTGGCTGAAGGCCGAGGAGATCCTCACCTTCCGGCCGCCCCGGTGAGCCGCGTTCAGGAGCCTCAAGGATGACCCTCTCCCTTCCGCGCGCACTCTTCGGCCTGCTCGCCGCATGCGCGATCTCCGCCTCTCCCGTCGCCGCGCAGTCCTTCAACGACCGCCAGAAGGACGAGATCCGCACGCTCATCCGCGAATACATGCTGACCAATCCCGAAATCATCCAGGAGGCGATGACGGAGTTGGAGCGCAAGCAGGCCGCCGCCGAAACGACCGCCCGCGCCAAGGCGATGGACGAATTGGCCGGCGCCCTCGCCGACAGTCCTCGCGCCATCGTCGTCGGCAATCCCAAGGGCGACGTCACGCTGGTGGAGTTCTTCGACTACAATTGCGGCTACTGCAAAAAGGCGATGAACGATCTCGACGCGTTGATGAAAAGCGATCCGAAGCTCCGCGTCGTTCTCCGGGACTTCCCCGTTCTCGGGCCCGAGTCGGTGGAGGCCTCGCTCGCGGCGGTCGCCGCGAAGAACCAGATCGCCGGCGAACGCTATTGGGAGTTCCACCGCAAGATCCTCGAAACCCGCGGCCGTATCGGCAAGGAGCGCGTCTTCACCGTCGCCCGTGAGATGGGCGCGGACGTCGCTCGCCTCCAGCGCGACATGGACGGTCCCGAAACCCGCGCCGCCGTCGAGGAAACCATGCGTTTCGCGGATGCGCTGCGGCTTCAGGGCACGCCCGCCTTCGTCGTCGGCAAGGAAGTGATCTTCGGCGCGGTCGGCAACGAACCCCTGCGCAGGGCGATCGCGTCCGTCCGGAAATGCGGGAAAGCGACCTGCTGATCTCCGCGCGCTCTTTTCCTCCGTCGCGCAAGCGATTAATGAGGCACGATCGCCGTTCGGATCGCGCATGAGTCGCGATGCGGGCGCAGGAACGCCTCGACGGACGCGCGCGGCCGACGCCGTGCCCGCATCCGAAGATACGACCGGGAAGACATGACCCAGACCCCCAAGGACGCCGGCGCCGATGCCGGCATCGATGCCAAGCTGGTTCGCCGCCTTGCGCAGATGCTGACCGAGACGGACTTGTCCGAGATCGAGGTGCAGAAGGGCGACCTTCGCATCCGCGTCGCCCGCACGATGACCGCCGCGACCGTCACGGTCGCAGCGCCCGCACCCGTCGTCGCGCCGCCGCCCGCGGTGGCCGCCGTTTCGGTCGCCGTTCCCGCCGCGCCGAGCGCTGCTGACGCCGCCTCCCATCCCGGCGCGGTCGCGTCGCCGATGGTCGGCACCGCCTATCGCCGCGCCTCGCCGGACGCCAAGGCCTTCGTCGAAATCGGCTCGCAGGTGAAGCAGGGCGAGAAGGTGCTTCTGGTCGAGGCGATGAAGACCTTCAACGAGATCGTCGCGCCGCGTTCGGGCACCGTCACGGCGATTCTCGTCGAGGACGGCCAGCCCGTCGAATACGGCCAAACGCTTCTCGTGATCGAGTGATCGCGGCATGTTCGACAAGATCCT
>CAYNUN010000260.1:0-3633 GCA_964400345.1 uncultured Methylobacteriaceae bacterium | reverse complement strand
GCGCGGCAAGCAGCATCAATATCTGAAGGACGAGCGCGCGCTCGACGATTACCTGATCGAACAGGGGCTCGACGGCGCCGTGCTGCGCCTCGGGGCGGGCGAAGAGCGCGCGGGGCGCGATCTTCTCGCCGTGGTCGAAGAGGCGCGGCAGATCCGGACGCTGCTCGGAGGTCTGCATTCCCGTTATGACCGCTCGGTCGTGGAACAGGCGGCGATCGCCGGCGTGCTGCGGCCCGTCGCCGATCCCGCGGCCGCGGCGGCGACGCTCGACGTGGTGGCGAAGCGGCTCGACATGATCTCGGAAGAGACTGAGCGCGGCTGGAGCGGCGCGGTCGTGGACGGCAATCTCGTCTTCTCCCGCGTGGTGCGCGGCGTGAAGCATGTCGCGACGCTGGACGCCGCGCTGCTCGGCTCGGCCGACGCGCGCAAGATCGACGAGCACGCGAAGTCGCTGTGGGACGTCTACGGCGCGACCGCGGCGCTCGTGCGCAAGGCCGACGAAACGCCGATCCACGGCCCGACGATGCTGTTCGAGGCGGTCACGGGTGCGGGACGCAAGGGCGTGAGCCTGCAGCGCTACAAGGGCCTCGGCGAGATGAACCCCGAACAGCTCTGGGAAACGACGCTCGACCGCAATGTCCGTTCGCTGCTGCAGGTGCGGGTGAGGGATCTCGTCGACGCCGAGGACATCTTCACCAAGCTCATGGGCGACGTGGTCGAACCGCGGCGCGAATTCATCCAGACCAATGCGCTGAGCGTGGCGAATCTGGACGTCTGAGACGGGGGCGGGCGTCCGATCGCGCCCTTTCCGTCGAGACCCGAGCCGGTCGAAGGCCTCCCGCCTTCCTCCCCGCCGTCATGCCCGCGCATGCGGGCATCCGCGTCTTCCGTCTGCATACGAACGGGAAGCCGCGAGGCGCCGCGCCCGCGGGAACGATGTGCGCCGAGGACGTCTCCGCCGGGCAGGCTTCGGCGGAGACGATCCGGGCGACCGACGCCCGCGGAGAAGGTCCGGGGCCCGCGGCGGTTTCGTCTCAGGAGGCCGGCTTGGCGGCGGCGGCTTCGCGCGGCTTCTGCGGGATCGGCTTCAGCTTCTTCGCGTTCGAACGGGTCGGGCCGACGGCGGGTTCCTTTTCCAGCTTCGCGAAGACCGGGTTCGGAAAATGCTCGAGCGTCGAGCCCGTCGCGGCGTCGACCCCCATGCCGATGACGCCGCCCAGCAGCACATTGCCCGCGAAACCCGCCGCTCCGCGTCCCGCGATGCGGGTCGCGACCGGAATCTCCTGCGTCTTGTAGCCGGGCAATTGGAACGTGGCGACGAATTCCGTCTTCCGGTTGATCTCAAGCACGCAGGGCGTCTTGCAGCTGTGTCCCACCGTGGTGCGCAATTCCGCTTCGCTCGGCTCGGACGTGAACGTCACCTGGTTGGTGGTGCCGCGGGTCATGGTGGCGCAGCCGGCGGCGGTCAGGGCCACGAAGGCCACGGCAATCGATCTCATGGGTCGCTCCTCGAAAAAGCGGCCTCCGAGGGGAGGCCGCTTCGAGGAATCACTATCCGAAAGGTTTGCGGGGCGCGACGCAATTGGGGTTGCGCGAAAAGAAAAACGCAACCCGCCTCGTCGCCGTCCTCAGTCGAAATCGAAGATCTCGCCCAGAAGCGACTTCCGCTTCTTGTAGTAGCGCGGGTCATGGCCGCCGTAATGGGGCTGCGGGTGGTGCGGCTGCTGATATTGCGGCTGCTGCCAAGGCTGCTGCGGCGGCGGGGTCGGCTGCGGCTGCGGCTGCGGCGCGGCGCGGGGCGCTTCGCGCGGGGATTCGGCGGCCGCCGACCGATCGATGATCTTGTCGAGTTCTCCGCGATCGAGCCAGACGCCCCGGCATTTCGGGCAATAGTCGATCTCGATTCCCTGCCGCTCGGTCATCACCAGATCCGAGCCGTCCACCGGGCATTTCATACGCGTCTCTCCATCGCATCCGCACGACCCCCTACACATCGTGACGGGGAAGCGCCGCCGCAAGGGTTCGGCGGTGCGACCGAAAGGCGGGTGTCGGATGATCCCTCGTCGGGGTTCGGTCGTCGTCGGCCGCGCGTCAGGAGCGGGCCGCGGCGGCGACGGGAAGCCCGAGCCCCGTCAGCCCCATCATCAGCGGCGCGCAGGCGGATCTGCGCCGCAGCAGCGGCGCTCCGCCCGCGATCAGCGACAGGTCGCGTTCGATCATCGCCCGAATGTCGCGGATGAGATCCGGATCCGCATTGCGCAGGAGATCCCGCGCTTCGACGGCGAGCCCCGCGATCGCTTCGCGTTCTATCCGAAGCAGCAGGGCCGCAGGTTCGGCGAAGGCGTTCATGACCGCATCGGTCACCGCCGCCTGATCGCGCACGCCCGTGCGATCACAGACGATGGCCGCATAAACGAGGCTCAAGCCCAGCATCCCGACGGCGAAGCGGCGGTCTTCGTCCTTGTCGCCGAGGTCATAGCCGATGCCGAAGGCGATGTCGGCCCCGAAGCGGGACAGAAGTCGTTCCAGAGCGCGGCGGATCGCGGGTTCGCTCCGGGCGACGAGGTCCCGTTCGGCCACGATGTGACGGAGAAGCTCGTCGTCCTGTGTGAACCGGACGAGCGCTCGGATGACATCGTCGTTCGCCGGACGCAGACTCATGAAGCACGCTCTTCGAACTCGAAACCGAGCTCGGACGCAACCTTTACAGATTTTTAAGTATTTGCAACCTTGGGCTGCAATCCTCGGGCCGGCGGCCCGCATCGCCGCCGAGCCCCGCCGCCGTCTCCCGGAGGCGCGTTCATCGCTCGCGCCTCACGAGCGGTTTCCCCGGCGCGCTCTCGGTGCGTCCGCGTCGGGATCCGGCGCGAAGGCGTCAAGATCGAGCGAGAGCTGACGGTCGCGCTTCTCCTCCTTCGCGGCCCGCAGGGCGCGGGCCTTTTCGGGGGCGTCCTCGTCGAGCCTGCGCTTCCGGCTGCCGTGGCGATGAAAGACCCGCTCGGCCGCGGCGCGATAGCCCGGTTCGGCGCGCAGGCGGGAGAGCCGTTCCCGCGCCGCGCGCACCGCTTCCGCGTGATCGACGACGGGGACGGGGTAATCCGTGCCGATCCGCACGCCCGCCGCCGCCTGCGTCGCCGCATCCATCGTCCACGGCGTCTGCAGGAAGGCGGCGGGCACGGCGGCGAGTTCCGGCAGTTCGCGTCGGGTGAAGACGCCGTCCGGATCCTGATCGAGTCCCTGCTTGATCACGTTGTAGATGCGCGGCGTGTTGATGCCCGTCTGGGTCGCCTGCATCTGGATCTGCGGCCAATGGATGCCGGGCTCGTAATCGGTGAAGAGCCGCGCCAGACGCGTGCCGACCGCGTGCCAGTCGAGCCCGAGATGATGCGTCGCGAAGGCGACCGTCATCGCGCGCATGCGGAAATTCAGCCAGCCCGTCGCGATCAGCGAGCGCATGCAGGCGTCGAGGAAGGGAAAGCCCGTCCGGCCCGTCGCCCAGGCCTCCAGCAGCGGATCGTCGAGCGGCGTCGGCCGCCGCGCCGCTTCATGGACGGGGTGGAGCGAGCGGAACTCCATCTCCGGCTCGCTTTCGAGCTTCTGGATGAAATGGCAGTGCCAATGGAGCCGCGCCAC
>CAYNUN010000259.1:0-3640 GCA_964400345.1 uncultured Methylobacteriaceae bacterium | reverse complement strand
GAAGGCGGCCCTTTGCCGCGCCCCGACCTCGTCAGCGTCGCGCGGGGGGGCGGCTCCATCGAGGATCTCTGGGGCTTCAACGACGAGATCGTCGTCCGCGCGGCCGCCGACGGCATGATCCCGCTGATCTCGGCCGTCGGGCACGAGACCGACTGGACCCTGATCGACTACGCCGCGGACCGCCGCGCGCCGACGCCGACCGGCGCGGCCGAAATGGCCGTGCCCGTGCGCGCCGAACTGATGATGCGGGTCGCCGACGACCGCCGCCGTCTCGTCTCGGGCCTGATGCGCCTCGTCGACGCGCGCCGCACGGAGCTGCGCTCCGCCGCCCGCGCGCTGCCCTCGCCCGAGGATCTTCTGGGCGGGGCGCGGCAGCGGCTCGACATGGCCTCGGCCAAGCTGGTGCACGGCCTCGGCCGGAACGCGCCATGCGGCGAGGCTCTCCGAGGCCTCGCGACGGCTCGCCCGCATGTCGCCGGAGGCCCGCCTCGCCGCGCTCCATGCCAAGGTCGACGGGCTCGGCAAACGCCTCGCATCGGCGAAGGAGTCCGAGCTCCGCGCAGCGCGGCGTCTCGTCGCGGACCGCCGGATCCGCCTCGGCGAATGGGTGGCGAGGCGCGACCGTGCGATGCAGGTCGCGCTGTCGCGCAAGGCGGATCGTCTCGGCTCGGTCTGGCAGCTCGCCGCGAGTTTCAGCCATGAAGGCGTCCTCGCCCGCGGCTTCGCGCTGGTGCTGGATCCTGACGGAAGGCCCGTCCGCAGCGCGGCGACGGTCGCCGCGGGCCTGCGCTACGACGTGCGCTTCGCCGACGGCCACGTACCCATGGTCGCTTCCGATACGGACGGGCCGCGTCCGTCCCGACCGAAACCCGGAGGTTCCTCGGGGGGAACCGGGCCGCAGGGGTCCCTGTTCGGCTGAGCGGATCCTCTTCGAAAGCCTTGGCGAGGCCCCGCATCATCCGCTAGAGAGATCGTCGAGAGAGAGGTCTCCGACATGCGGCCCTCCCGCCGCGTCAGGACGCGAGCCATGAACCGTTTCGAACGCCGCCCCGTCGCCGACGGCGAGGCCGTCCTCGAATATCTCGACGGCGAGTTCCGCGTGGTCCGCCACGGGTCCTTCGTCCGTTGCGCCGTCACAGGCGAGGCGGTGCCGCTCGAGGATCTGCGCTATTGGAGCGTCGAGCGACAGGAGGCCTATGCGTCTCCCGAAGCCGTGCTGATCAGCATGGGCGTCACGCCGAAGGGCTGATCGCCCGCGCCAGCAGGGCGTCGAAGGCCGCAGGATCGTCGGGAAACGCCGCGACGGGCAGGCACGCGATGCGCGCGACGAGATCGGGCGCTGCGGCCCGGATCTTCACCATGTCCTTTTCCGTCGTCACGAGCACGAGTTTCTCGTGTTCCGCCGCCGCGATCAGCCCCTCCAATTCGCCGCGGGCGTAGGGATGGTGATCGGCGAAGGCTGCGCTGCGTCGCACCGACGCGCCCAGTCCGCGGAGGGTCGCGAAGAACTTCTCCGGCCGGCCGATCCCCGCGAAGGCCGACACGTCGCGTCCGTGCAGCGTCGCGGCTGCCGCCGGATCGGCGACGAGCCGCGCGGTCGTCCAAGGCTTGCCGAGTTCGCGCACGGGCCGGCCCGCACCGTCGCCGCCGATCACGAGAAAGGCGTCGATCTTCGGCAATTGGTCGGCGATCGGGGCGCGCAGCGGTCCGGCCGGAATGCAGAAGCCGTTGCCGAAACCCGTCGCTCCGTCGACCACGGCGATCGAAAGGGTCTTTTCGAGCGAGGGGTTCTGCAGCCCGTCGTCCATCACGATCACGTCGCCCAGCGTCGCGGCGAGTTCCGCGCCCGCAACGCGGTCGCGGGAGACGACGGTCGGGCCGGCGGCGGCGAGCAGCAGCGGTTCGTCGCCGCAATCCGAGGGCCCGTGGCGGGCCGGATCGACGATGATCGGCCCCGGAAGCCCGCCGCCATAGCCGCGCGACAGGAAGACCGGGCGTCGCCCGAAGCGTCGCAGACGCTCGGCGACGAGGAGGGCCGCGGGCGTCTTGCCCGCTCCGCCCGCGGTCGGATTGCCGATGCAGATCACGGGGACGCTTGCGCGGACGCCCGGGCGCTTCATCCGGGCCGCGGTCGCCGCGCCGTAGAGCAGGCCGAGCGGGGAGAGCAGGCGCGCCGCGAGGCCCGGAGGTCGCCACCAGAAGGGCGGCGCGCGCATCACCGCCCCTCGAGATGCATGCTGACGATGAAGGGCGCGATCTCGTGCATGGTCCGGTCGACCGCGCCGCCGAGTTCGGTCACCGCGCCGCCCCCCGCCCGCGCCATCCAGCGCAGGCCCGAGGGGTCTCCCAGCAATTCGGACAGCACGTCGGGCATGGTCTCCGGCGTCACGCCGACGGCTCCGCCCGTCCGATCGAGCGCGGCGAAGACCTCGACGAAATTGTGCACATGCGGCCCGTGCAGAACCGCGGTTCCCAGCTTGGCGGGCTCGATCGGGTTCTGCCCGCCGTGAGGCACGAGCGAACCGCCCGTCAGCGCCACGGGCACGGTGCGATAGAAGATGCCGAGTTCGCCGATCGTGTCGACGATGTAGACGTCCGTCGCGCGGTCGGGCTGCAGACCCAGCGATCGCCGCGCGCCGCGCAGTCCGGCCCGCCGCACGAGATCCTCGATCTCCGCGCCGCGATGCGGATGCCGCGGGGCGAGGATCGTCAGGAGATGCGGATGGTTCTTGGCGACCTTCCGATGCGCGGCGAGCACCATGACGTCCTCACCGGGATGGGTCGACGCAGCCATCCAGACGGGTCGCGATCCGATCAGCCCCTCGATCATCGACACTTTGAGCGGATCGGCGGGGGGCGGCGGGACATCGTATTTGAGATTGCCCGTCACCGCCACGCGCGGCGCACCCAGGGCGAGGAGCCGGCCGCCGTCCGTCTCGGACTGGGCGAGGCAGAGATCGAACCGGGAGAAGACGGTCCGCGAAATATCGCCCGCTTTGCGCCAACGTTCGAAGCTCCGCTCCGAAATGCGGGCGTTGACGAGCACGAGCGGAATGCCGCGCCGATCCGTCTGCACGATGAGGTTCGGCCAGATTTCCGATTCTGCGATCAAGGCGAGGTCCGGCCGCCAGTGATCGAGGAACCGGCGCACGTAAAGGGGCGCATCGAGGGGGACGAATTGATGGATCGCGCCCGGCGGGAGCCGTCGCGCCATCAGCCGCGCCGACGTGACCGTGCCGGAAGTCATGAGCACGGCGATGCGGTCGGCCGCCAGCCGCTCCGCGATCGGCAGAAGCGAAATGGTCTCGCCCACGCTGGCGCCGTGGATCCATACGAGCGGCCCCCCGGGCCGGGGCGTGGTGGATTCTCCGCGCCGCTCGCCCAAGCGCGTCCGGTCCTCCTTGCCGAGCGTCGCGCGACGACGCAGCAGGGACGGCAGGAAGGGCGTCGCGAGAGTCGCTGCGATCCGGTAAAGGCCGAGGGCGACGGTGCCGATCATGTCGACTCCCTGAGCCCTCGGCCCGGATCGCTCGCGCCGAGCCGTTCATAGGCTTCGCGATGGACGCGGTCCAATTCGCCTTCGAGCCTCACGCGGAACACCTCCATCGTCGCCTCGTCCGCATCCTGCGGGACGTGGAGG
>CAYNUN010000258.1:0-3642 GCA_964400345.1 uncultured Methylobacteriaceae bacterium | reverse complement strand
CCGCGCGGGGCGAGGCGGCGCGATCGAAGGAGAATGTCTGGATCACCGAGAAGTCGACGTCGAGCAGGGCGGATCCCGCGAGTTCCCGGAAATTGCCGCCCGTGATCCCCCAATGGCTGACGACGGGAAGGCGGTCCGCCGCGGGCAGGGTCGCGATCTCGCGCACCAGCAGGGCCCCTTCGACCTCGTTCGCGACGAGCAGCAGCGCCTCCGCCCCGGCGGTCCGCAATTCGAGATAACGTTCGAGAAGGCTTCGGTCGCCCCAATTGTACCAGCGCGTCCCGACCACGGTGATGCCCGTCTTGTCGGCGGTCTCGGTCAAGGACTGCAGATTGCTGCGTCCCCAGGCCGTATTGGGCAGGAGCAGGCCCACCTTCCGCGCCTTCTTGGCGGTGCGCGCGAAATCGAGCATCGCGCCCGCGGCGAAACGGTCCTTCAGGGAGAGGCGGAACGTGTAGGAGGGCTTGTAATCGTGATCGGTGATGGGATTGGCCGATCCCCAGGGATTGAGCAGCAGCAGGCTCTTCTCGTGGATGACGGGCAGGATCTCCATCTGGAGCGGGCTGAATTTGCCGCCGAACACCGCCAGAACGTCCTTCCGCTCCGCGAGGGCGCGCACATTGTCCGCCGCCATGGCGGCGACGCCGCGATTGTCGGTCCGCCGATAGGCGAGCGGACGGCCGCCGAGAACGCCGCCCGCAGCGTTCACCTCGTCGATCGCGATCAGGATGCCGCGCTCGATCGCCTGCGCGGAGGTGCTGGTCGCATGGCCGAATTCGCCGTCGAGCGCGACGACGATCGGCGTTCGGTCCTGCGCCGCGGCCCGCAAGCCCGTCATCAGGCACGCCGCCGTGAGGCACGCGGCCGCGAGTGCCCGGATCCGGGCCGTCGCCCGCATCTTCGCGGGGCCCGTCGCCGGGGCCGTCTTTCGCCTGCGGTCGGAACCACGGCCGTCGAGGACGGTGTCGAGCATGGCGGGAACTCTACGCGATCCGCTTCGATCACGCTTCACCTTGGCACTCGGGAGTTGCATCATGCAAGCATAATGGGCCTTTCATCCCAAATTGGTCGCGAAGGATGCGCCTCCCTTGCGGGGCTACCGCAGACGCGTCTTCCGTGTAAAAATGCCGTTAGGTAATGTCCAGCAGAGAGGAGACGGGCCGGGTGACCGTGTCGCCGACCGGCAGGATGAGCGCCAAGGGCGGGGCTTCCGGCGCGGGGCCGGGATCTTGGGCCGTGACCGTGGGCGCGATGGTGCTGTTCGTGGCGGCTCTGCTGGCGGTGATGGCCGCGGCGGCGGTGCAGAGCCGCAGCCGAGCGGTTGCGGAGGCCGAGCGGGCGACGCAGGACACGGCGCGTCTTCTGGAGGCGCAGGTCGCCTATGTCCTCGACGTGGCGGGGACCGTTCTCGCGCTTCAATCCGCGATCGCCGACGACGCCCCGACGGACGACGACGCTTTCCGCGCGAGGATCGGCCGCGACCTGCGCGGGATTCTCGCCGACAAGCCCTATATCTTCCGGGCCTTTCTCGCCGACCGCCGGGGCGAGGTGATCGCCGGCACGCTCGACCCGCTGCCGCGCCTCGACGTCGCCCAGCGCGCCTATTTTCGGCGTCACGCGGCGGGCGAGACCGCATCGATCCTGACGACGGGCATGCAGAGTCAGGCGACGGGCGAGCCGATCATGGTCCTCAGCCGCCGCATCGACGGACCGGCCGGCGACTTCGTCGGGGTGGGGATCGTCTCCTTCAATCTCGAAGCTTTGAGCGCGATCTTCCGATCCTTGGCGCCGGGCGAATTCGGCTCCGTCTTCCAGCTGATCGGCGAGGACATGAGGATCCTCATCGACGTGTCTCCGCCGCCCGACCGGACGGGCGCGCGGCTGCAGCCGATGGAGGCGGTCAAGCTCGGCGAATCCGCCCCCTTTCGACAGGCCTCCGCCGTCGTGGAGGAGCGGATCTGGGTGAGCCGCAAGGTGGCGGATTTTCCGCTCCATGTGCGTGTCGGCACCAGAGTTCCCGTCGTGATCGGACGCTGGAAGGAGGATCTCGCCTCCTATGCGCTCGGCAGCGGGATCGCCGTGGTGGCGCTGACCGTGCTCGCCGGTTTCGTCGTCGTCTACGGACGTCGCGAAGAGATCGCGTCCCGTGCGCTCAGGGAGCTCAATGCCGAGTTGGAGCGACGGGTGGCGGATCGGACCGCGGAGCTGGAGGCGCTCGCCTCCGAACTGCGCGGCTCGCTCGAAGAGAAGGACGTGCTGTTCAAGGAGGTTCATCATCGGGTGAAGAACAATCTTCAGGTCGTCGCCTCGATGGTGCGATTCAGCTCCGCCAAGGTGAAGGATCCGGGCGCGCGGGGCGTGTTCTCCGAAATCGCGCGACGGATCCGCGCGATCGGCCTCGTGCATCAGGCGATCTACGAGCAGCAGGCGGCGAGCCGGATCCCTCTGGAGCCTTATCTCGTCCAGCTCGCCGAACTCGAGGGCGAGGTCTACGGAGCGACGGAGCGCGGCGTCGCGATCGAGGTCCGGGCGACGGGCGAAATCGATCTCAACAATGCGGTGTCGGTCGGCCTCGTCGTGAGCGAATTGATCGCCAACGCCTTGCGGCACGCGTTCCCCGGCGAATCGGGGGGCTCCGTCGGGATCATGGTGGAGCGCCGCGACGGGTTTTGCCGGGTGCGCGTCGACGACGACGGCGTCGGTATCCCGCCCGGAGCCGGGGACGGCACGGGGCTCGGCATCATCAAGGCCGTAGCTGCGCAGCTGAATGCGACGCTCACGATCACGCATCACGGCGGCACTCGGGTGGAGTTCACTTTCCCGATCCGGTCGCCGCTCAGCGATGGGCCCTGAGGGCGGTCTCCTCGTCGCTCGACAGCGCCTTCACGAAGGGCACGAGCTGCCAGACGGCCGACAGGCCGACGACGACATGGACGAGCCGCGCGAGCGTCGCCTGCCTCCCGCCTGCGAGCGATGCGACGAGATCGATGTCGGCGAGGCCGACAAGGCCCCAATTCAGGCCGCCGATGATGATCAGCAGAAGGGTGATGATGTTGATCGCCTTCATGGAGGCCTCCTGTTCGGTCGGGCGTGCAAGAGCCTGAACCAACAGTCGGATCCGGCGAGGGTTCCCTCCTTCGGGGGACGACCGTCGCGATTTCGTCGGAGACTGCGTCGAAAAAAGAGAAAGGGCGCGGATCGCTCCGCGCCCTCCCCCGATGACGTGAACCCGTGAAGGGATCAGAAGTCCATGCCGCCCATGCCGCCGCCGGCGGGCATGGCGGGGGTCTTGTCCTTCGGAATCTCCGCGACCATGGCTTCCGTCGTGATCAAGAGGCCCGCGACCGAAGCCGCGTCCTGAAGCGCCGTACGGACGACCTTCGCCGGGTCGACGATGCCGGCTTCCAGCATGTCGACGAACTGCTCGGTCTGCGCGTTGAAGCCGTAGGTCTGCGACTTGTTCTCGCCGATCTTGCCGACGACGATCGAGCCTTCGACGCCCGCGTTCTCGACGATCTGACGGATCGGCGATTCCAGCGCCTTCATCACGATGTTGATGCCCGCCTGAACGTCGGCGACGTCGGACTTGAGCTTCGACACCGCGCCCTTGGCGCGCAGGAGAGCCGTGCCGCCGCCGGGGAC
>CAYNUN010000257.1:0-3659 GCA_964400345.1 uncultured Methylobacteriaceae bacterium | reverse complement strand
AGCGTCCGTCCGATGGAGGGATTCGGTCAAGCGCCGCGGCGAGGGCCGCGGATCACTCGGCGTCGGCGGCGGAATCGGCCTTCTTCGCCTTGGGCTTGGCGGCCTTCTTCGCCTTCGGCTTCTCGTCGGAGGCGGCGGCTTCGGCGCCCTCCTCGGCGAGCAGCTCTTCCTTCGTCACCGCCTTTTCGGTGACCTTGGCGGAGGCGAGAATGTGGTCGACGACCTTCTCCTCATAGATCGGAGCGCGGATCTCGGCGAGCGCCTGCGGGTTCTTCTGGTAGAATTCCCACACCATGCGCTCCTGCCCCGGGAACTGGCGCGCGCGCTCCATGAGGCCCTGCGAGAGCTCGTCCTGGGTGACTTCGATCTTGGCGCTTTCGCCGATCTCGGCGAGCACCAGCCCGAGGCGCACGCGGCGCTCGGCGATCTTGCGGTAGTCGGCGCGAGCCGCCTCTTCCGTCGTGCCCTCGTCCGCAAAGGTCTTGCTCGCGGCCTGCAGATCCTGCGTCACCTGCGCCCAGACGCCCTCGAACTCCTGTTCGACCAGCGTGGGCGGCAGATCGAAGCCGTATTGGGCGTCCAGCGCGTCCAGCAGCTCCTTCTTGAGCTTGCGGCGCGAGGCGGCCTGATATTCACGGCCCATGTTGGACTTCACCGCGTCCTTGAGGGCCGCGAGCGATTCCATGCCGAAGGTCTTGGCGAGATCGTCGTCGATCTTGGCTTCGCCGGGCTCTTCGACCGACTTCACCGTCACTTCGAACACCGCGGGCTTGCCCGCGAGATGAGCCGCGCCGTACTCCTCCGGGAAGCTCACTTCGACGTTCTTGGCGTCGCCCGCCTTCGTGCCGACGAGCTGGTCCTCGAAGCCGGGGATGAACTGGCCCGAGCCGAGTTCGAGCGGGACGTCCGTCCCGGTGCCGCCCTGGAAGGCCTCGCCGTCGATCTTGCCGACGAAATCGATGATGACGCGATCGCCCTTCTTGGCCTTGGACTTGGCGTCCTTCGCCGTGAACGGCTTGTTCTGCGACGCCATGCGCTCGAGCGTCTCGTTCACTTCGGCGTCCGACGGCTCGTAGACGAGCTTCGTGACGGCCACCTTCGAAAAGTCGGCGACTTCGATCTCGGGCAGAATTTCGAGCGCGACCGTGTATTCGAGATCGCCGCGGGCTTCCATGGCCGCCTCGACGACGGCCTTGTCCTCGGGGAACTCGATGCGCGGTTCCATCGCGAGCTTGAAGCCGTTGTCTTCGACGAGCTTGCGGTTCGTCTCGTTCACGACGTTCTGCAGCACGTCGCCCATGACCGAACGGCCGTAGACGCGGCGCAGGTGGGCCATCGGCACCTTGCCGGGCCGGAAACCGTTGATCCGAACGCGATCCTTGAGCTCGACGAGCTGCCCGGTGAGCCGCTCTTCCAGGTCCTTCGCGGGAAGGACGACCTTGAATTCGCGCTTCAGACCTTCCGAGAGCGTAGAAGTGACCTGCATGACCTTGCCTTCGATCGAAAACCGCGGATGACGGGGCTCCCGCCCACGGCTCGCGCGCAAATTGGTGCGGGCGGAGGGACTCGAACCCCCACGACTCTCGCCACCGGAACCTAAATCCGGCGCGTCTACCAATTCCGCCACGCCCGCAGGACGGCGGCCGCGCCTCGAGACACGACCCCCCGTCGGGTGGCGGCTCTATAGCATGACGAAGTCCCCGCGCCACCGAAAAAACGGGCCGCCGCCGAGGCCCTGCGACGCTTCGGGCGAAACGGGACCGGACCCGTTCAAGACCCGCGCTCGGCCGCGAGGACCCGAGGCAGCGTCTCGGAAAGATCCTCCGCGACGAGGCCCGGGCCGAACATGCGCGCGCATTCCGCATGCAGCCGCACCGCCGCGCAGGCCGACGCGAAATCCGCCGCACCCTGTGCGAGCAGCCCGCCGACGAAGCCCGCCAACACGTCGCCGGACCCCGCGGTGGCGAGCAGCGCCGTGCCGTTGGCGTTGATCGCCGCCCGCCCGTCGGGCGCGGCGATGACCGTGTCGGGCCCCTTCAGAACGACCACCGCATCGAGAAAAGCCGCCGCCGCCCGCGCCCTCTCCACCTTGGACGGGAGATGAAGGATCTCTGTTTCAGAGCTGAAAAGACGAGTGAATTCCCCCTCGTGCGGCGTGATCACCGCCGGCCCCTCCGCATCGCCGATCAAGGCCGCCAATTCCCCGACGCGGCCTTCGAAGCTCGTCAGCGCATCCGCGTCGAGCACGACGGCGCGTCCCGAACCCAGCGCCGCCGCGACCTTGGCGCGGGTCTCTTCCCCGATTCCCGCCGCCGGACCGATCACGACAGCATTGCGCCGCGGGTCGGACAAAAGCGCCGCGAATCCGTCGACGCCGTCGGCGCGGCGCACCATGACCGCCGTGGACGCAGCCGCCTGAACCGCCAGGGCGTCGGACGGCGTCGCGAGGGTGACGAGCCCGGCCCCGATCCGCAACGCCGCCCGCGCCGCGAGGCGGGCCGCGCCCGCACCTTCGATGCCCCCGGAGAGGACGAGCGCGTGGCCCCGCCCGTATTTGTGGCCGAGGCGATCGGGGACCGGAGGCATGTCGGGATGGAGCCGAGCGGCGTTTTCGAAGAGCCGCGGCGCGATCGCGTCGAGAACGCCGTCGGCTATGCCGATGTCGGCGACGTGCACTTCGCCGCACAGGCTCCGCCCCGGCTCGAGGAGATGAGCGGGCTTGCGCCTGAAGAAGGTGACCGTGGCGACCGCCGGCGCCGCCGTACCGCGCACCCGTCCCGAATCTCCGTCGACGCCGGAGGGAACGTCGACGGCGAGCACGGGACGCCCGGATCGGGCGAGCCGCTCCACCGCCGCCCTCGCCTCACCTTCGAGATCGCGGGTCAAGCCCGCGCCGAACAGAGCATCGACGACGAGTTCATGCGCCTCGGGCCGGATGAGGCCGAGCGGCGAGACGGGGCCGCCCCATGCGGCGGCGGCCGCGGCGGCATCCCCGCGCAAGCCGGCCGACACCGCGAGCGCCCCCACCTCGACGGCATATCCGCGCCCCGCCAGCACGCGGGCCGCGACGTAACCGTCGCCGCCGTTGTTGCCGGGACCGCACAGCACCAGAACCCGTCCCCGCGGCGGAGCGAGCCGCCGGACGGCGGCCGCCACGGCACGGCCCGCCCGCTCCATCAGCACGAGGCCCGGCGTGCCGGCCGCGATGGTCGAACGATCCGCTTCCGCGATGTCCGCGACGGTGAGAATTTCGATCAAGCGTCACCTCCCGCGGCCAGGATGGTCGATCCGAAAAAGCGCACAAGAGCGACCGGAAAAGCGCACTATTCGCAATTTGTGCAAATGCCTATTTTTTAATCATTTCGTGGTGAAAGCTGATGCAGGACCATGAAGAAGCACGTGGCGCGCCCGCGCGGGATGGTCTATGTCCGTCGCCGTGTACCGCCGGCCGCCGAAGGCCGCGCGGGACCGCGAGGAAACGGACGAGCCCATGAAGAAGATCGAAGCGATCATCAAGCCGTTCAAGCTCGACGACGTGAAGGAGGCCCTTCAGGACGTCGGACTTCAGGGAATTACCGTCACCGAAGCCAAGGGTTTCGGTCGGCAGAAGGGCCATACCGAGCTCTATCGCGGCGCCGAATACGTCGTCGACTTCCTGC
>CAYNUN010000256.1:0-3664 GCA_964400345.1 uncultured Methylobacteriaceae bacterium | reverse complement strand
GGCGAGGCCCAACCGGCCGACCAGCGTGGCCTTGCCGCGTTCGGCATCCTTCCCGGTCGCCTTGCCGAGAGCCGAGGCGTCGGCTTCGACGTCGAGAATGTCGTCGGCGATCTGGAACGCCGCTCCCAAGGCCTTGCCGAAGCCCAGCAGCGCCGAGCGCCGTTCCTCCGACGCGCCCGCCGCGATCGCGCCGGCTTCGGTCGCGAAGGCCAGCAGCGCCCCCGTCTTCATCGCTTGGAGCGTCCTGATCTCGTCGTCGCCGAGCGACAGGGGCCGTCCGTCCGCGCTGTTGCGGCCCTCGGCCTCGAGGTCGAGCGCCTGCCCGCCGACCATGCCGCCCACGCCCGCGGCGCGGGCGAGGCCCGTGACCAGTCGGATGCGGATCGTCGGATCCTGATGAACCGCCTCGGAGGCCATCGCATCGAAGGCGAGCGTCAGCATGCCGTCGCCCGCGAGAATCGCGGTCGCCTCGTCGAAGGCCTTGTGCAGCGTGGGCCGACCGCGCCGCATGTCGTCGTCGTCCATGGCCGGCAGATCGTCATGCACGAGGGAATAGCAGTGGACGAGTTCGAGCGCCGCGCCCGCGACGAGCGCTCCCGCCTCGTCGCCGCCGCAGGCGCGGGCGCTTTCCACGAGCAGGAACGGGCGCAGCCGCTTGCCGCCGCCCAGGGCGGAGTAGCGCAGCGCTCCCATCAGCCGCGTCGGCCTGACGATCTCGCCGGAGGGAATCCGGTCGGACAACAGCCGGTCGAGCGTTTCCTCGATCCGATCCGCGATCGTGCCGAGGCGGGCGTTGAAGGCGTTCATGTCGGTCATCGCATCTCGCTCCGAGCGGCGGTCACGCTCCGGCTTGCCGGCCCGTTCCCGCTCGGTCAAGCTTCTGCATGGTCGAGCGTTCCCCCGTCCGGCGCGATCCCGTGCGCCGCGTGATCCGCATTCTGTCGGTTGCCATGACGACGGCGGTCATCGCTCTTGCCGGCTTCGTGCTGCTGTTCCGCTTCGTGCCGCCGCCGTCGACGCTCATGGTCGGGCGTTGGCTCCTCGCGGAGCCCGTCGAACGGACTTGGGTTCCGCTGTCCGCGATCTCCCCCCGCCTCGTCGCGGCGGTCGTCGCGTCCGAAGACGCGCGGTTCTGCCGCCACGGCGGCGTGGATTGGGACGCTCTCCGCGAAGTCATCGATGAGGCGGGCGAGGACGGCCCCAGCCGCGGTGCGTCGACGATCACGATGCAGACGGTGAAGAACGTGTTTCTCTGGCACGGCCGATCGATCATCCGGAAAGGGATCGAGATCCCGCTCGCGCTGGTCGTCGATCTCGTCTGGTCGAAGGAACGCGTGATCGAGGTCTATCTCAACGTCGCCGAATGGGGTCCGGGCGTATTCGGGGCCGAGGCCGCGGCGCGGCGGCATTTCCGCAAGAGCGCATCCGAACTGACGGCGCGCGAGGCCGCGCTGCTCGCCGCGGCCCTGCCGAATCCGCTCCGCCGCGATCCCGGCCGCCCCGGCCCGGGTCTCGTGAGGCTCGCGGGAACCGTGATGGCGAAGGCCGCCGTCGTCGACCCTTGGCTCGACTGTCTGCCGACCGTGAGGCGAGGACGCTGATCTTCGCGGAAACGACGTGCCGAAGCGCGCGGATTTCGACCGACGGGGCTAGCCTTCACGGTTCCGAGCCTGTATAGGGCGGGCTTCATTTTGCCGGAAGGCTGCCGCTCGGCACGCCGAGACCGACGACCGCCAACCGACCCGGAGAGATCCATGGCCGTTCCGAAGAAGAAGACTTCGCCGTCCAAGCGCGGCATGCGCCGTTCCGCCGACGCTCTTGCGGCCCCGACCTATGTCGAGGACAAGGACTCGGGCGAGCTGCGCCGCCCGCACCATGTCGACCTGAAGACCGGCATGTATCGCGGTCGTCAGGTGCTGAAGGTGAAGAGCAAGGACTGACGCTCTTCGCCTCTCCAAGACGCCGAAAGCGCCCCAACGGGGCGCTTTTTGCGTTTCAGGCCGAAGGTCGTCCGGTTCGGATGCCCGCCGGTGCCGGCATCCGCCCGACTCAGCGGCCCGCGAGCTTGTCGAGACGCTTCTGCATCTCGGCGAGTTCGCGCTTGAGGCCGTCGATGTCCTCGGCGGGCTTCGCGTCTTCAGCCGCCGCTTCGGGCTTGCGCTCGGCGTCCGGCGCGAGGGCGAAGGGCGTGAACATGTTCAGCGCGTCGCGGAACATGGCCATGTTCTTCTGCGCCTGCTCTTCCATGACGCCGAACATGGAGCCGCCGAAGGCTCCCGCGAACTGATCGCGGATCTTCTGCTGGTTCTCCGTCAGCGACCTGATCGAGTGCTCCAGATAGCTCGGAACCAGCGACTGCATGCTGTCGCCGTAAAAGCCGATGAGCTGTCTGAGGAAATTGACCGGCAGGAGGTTCTGCCCGCTCTTCGATTCCTGCTCGAAGATGATCTGCGTCAGGACGGAGCGGGTGATGTCGTCGCCCGTCTTGGCGTCGGTGACGATGAAATCCTCGCCGCGCTTCACCATCGCCGCGAGGTCGTCCAGCGTGACATAGGTGCTCGTGCCGGTGTGGTAGAGACGCCGGTTCGCGTATTTCTTGATCGCGATGGATTTGTTTTCTTTGGTCATGTTTCACGCCGCAGACGTGGCGACCCCCCCATGGGCGCCACTTCGCAGCCGCAAACGTAATCCCGTTGCAATGCGGTAGAAAGCTTTTTCCGACTTCGGGCGATCAGCAACTCGATGAACCACCAAAGGCTGAGGTCGAGAGGACGCGAGGCCGCTTGACGGGGCGGGCATCCCGGTCGGACATTGGCCCAACTCGACACGCTTGCGCCCCAAGTGCATACCCGCGGGCGCAATTCCACTTCCCTTCGGAGGAAATCTGAAAATGGCCTCTTCGGACATCGTCATCGTCGGTGCGGCGCGCACGGCCGTCGGCTCGTTCAACGGCGCCCTCGCATCGCTTCCCGCCCATGAACTCGGCGCGATCGCGGTCAAGGCCGCCGTCGAGCGTGCGAAGGTCTCCCCCGCCGAGGTGGACGAGGTGATCCTCGGCCAGATCCTTGCGGCGGGTCAGGGCCAGAACCCCGCGCGGCAGGCCGCCATCAAGGCGGGCATCCGGCAGGAAGCCACCGCCTGGAACCTCAACCAGCTCTGCGGTTCCGGCCTGCGCGCCGTCGCGATCGGCATGCAGCAGATCGCGAACGGCGACGCGAAGATCATCGTCGCGGGCGGTCAGGAGAGCATGTCCCAGTCCCAGCACGTCGCGCATCTGCGCAACGGCACCAAGATGGGGGACATGAAGTTCGTGGACTCGATGCTGCGCGACGGCCTGCTCGACGCCTTCCACGGCTACCATATGGGCAATACGGCGGAGAACGTCGCCCAGCGTTGGCAGATCACGCGCGAGGAGCAGGACGCCTTCGCGGTCGCCTCGCAGAACAAGGCCGAAGCCGCGCAGAAGGCGGGCCGGTTCAAGGACGAGATCGTCCCGGTGACGATCGCCTCGAAGAAGGGCGACGTCGTCGTCGATCAGGACGAATACATCCGCCACGGCACGACGATGGACTCCGTCGCGAAGCTGAAGCCCGCCTTCGACAAGGAAGGCTCGGTCACCGCGGGCAACGCCTCGGGCATCAATGACGGCGCCGCCGCGGTGGTG
>CAYNUN010000255.1:0-3676 GCA_964400345.1 uncultured Methylobacteriaceae bacterium | reverse complement strand
CTGCCGGGGGCGGCCTATACCGAGAAGTCGGGCCTCTACGTGAACACGGAAGGCCGCGTGCAGCTCGGCAACCGTGCGGGCTTCCCGCCGGGCGAGGCGCGCGAGGACTGGGCGATCCTGCGGGCGCTGTCGGACGTGCTCGGGCTGCGGCTGCCCTTCGACGCGATCGGCGAGCTGCGCAAGGCGCTGTTCGCGGCGCATCCGCATCTGGCGGGCGTGGACGCGATCGCTTCGGGTGACGGCGCGGCAGTGAAGGCGCTCGCCGCGCTCGGCGGGGCAACGGACAAGGCGCCGTTCCGCTCGGCGGTCGAGGATCTCTATCTGACGAACCCCATCGCCCGTGCGTCCGCCGTCATGGCGGAGTGTTCGGCGTTGGCCTCCGGGCGCGTGCCCGCGGCGGCCGAGTAAGGAGCGCGCGACATGACCGCCTTCGACTGGTTCATCGCGATCGCCATCATGGTGGGCAAGAGCCTGCTCGTGATCAGCGCGCTCCTGATCTACATCGCCTATGCGCTGCTCGCCGACCGCAAGATCTGGGCGGCGGTGCAGCTGCGCCGCGGCCCGAACGTGGTGGGCGCCTTCGGCCTGCTGCAGTCCTTCGCGGACCTGCTCAAATTCGTGATCAAGGAGCCCGCGATCCCGTCGGGCGCGAACAAGGGCGTGTTCCTGCTCGCCCCCTTCGTGACGGCGACGCTGGCGCTCGCGGCCTGGGCGGTGATCCCGGTGGCGGACGGCTGGGCGGTGGCCGACCTCAATGTCGGCATCCTCTACGTCTTCGCGGTCTCCTCGCTCGGCGTCTACGGCGTCATCATGGGCGGCTGGGCGTCGAACTCGAAATATCCGTTCCTCGGCGCGCTGCGCTCGGCGGCGCAGATGGTGTCCTACGAGGTCTCGATCGGCTTCGTGATCATCACGGTCATCCTGTGCGCGGGATCGCTCAATCTGGGCGAGATCGTGCGTGCGCAGGACACGGGCTACGGCATGCTCGGCTGGTATTGGCTGCCGCTGTTCCCGGTCTTCGTGATCTTCTTCATCTCCGCGCTGGCGGAGACGAACCGCCCGCCCTTCGACCTTCCGGAAGCGGAATCGGAGCTGGTCGCTGGTTACATGGTCGAATATGCGTCGACGCCGTATCTCTTGTTCATGCTCGCCGAATATGTGGCGATCATGACCATGTGCGCGCTGACGACGATCCTGGTCCTCGGCGGCTGGCTGCCGCCGTTCGACGTGGCGCCGCTGAATTGGGTGCCGGGGATCGTGTGGTTCGGCATCAAGATGTCTCTGGTCTTCTTCATGTTCGCCATGGTGAAGGCCTTCGTTCCCCGCTACCGCTACGATCAGCTGATGCGGCTCGGCTGGAAGGTCTTCCTTCCGCTGTCGCTGGTGATGGTCGTGGTCGTCGCGGGGGTGCTGAAATTCGTGGTCAACGGCTGACGCCGTGGAGATCAACCCCGCGGGGATCGTAGGGGCGCTCATCGGAGCGGTGGTCGGCTGGCTCGACTACCGCATCGTGGTCGGGGTGGTGGAGGGAAAGCTCCGCAAGCTCGACCGTTCCGAGACGGTCGCCGAGCGGGACGAGTTCGAGAGCAAGATCAGGATCCTGCGCCTGGTCGTGCTGGTGATGACGGTCGGGGCTTTCCCGATCATCGGTTTCTGGGTCGGCGTCTCCTTCGGGTGACGCGGCGATGAGGGTCGAGAACGATGAGGCTCGCACAGGCTGCGCAGTCGCTCTTGCTGAAGGAATTCGTGGCGGCGTTCGCGCTGTCCATGCGCTATTTCTTCAAGCCGAAGGCGACCATCAACTATCCGTTCGAGAAGAACCCCGTGTCGCCGCGCTTCCGGGGCGAGCATGCGCTGCGCCGTTATCCCAACGGCGAGGAGCGCTGCATCGCCTGCAAGCTGTGCGAGGCGATCTGCCCGGCGCAGGCGATCACGATCGAAGCCCGCCCGCGCCGCAACGACGGCACGCGGCGCACCACGCGCTACGACATCGACATGACGAAATGCATCTATTGCGGCTTCTGTCAGGAAGCCTGCCCGGTGGACGCGATCGTCGAAGGCCCGAATTTCGAGTTCGCGACGGAAACGCGCGAGGAGCTGTTCTTCGACAAGGAGAAGCTTCTCGACAACGGCGCGCGCTGGGAGCGGGAAATCCAGAGGAACATCCGCATGGATGCGCCTTATCGATAAGTCTCATCGCCCGGCTTCGCGCCGGGGTCTATGAACGGGCGGTCTCTCGCGAGAGGGGCCTTGGGGAAGACGAAAGCGGATCCTTCGGGACCGTTCGGATAGGGAAAGGCCGCTGCGGCGGCCTTCGGGGGCGTCCCTGATGAATGCGGCTGCGGCCTTCTTCTACCTCTTCTCGGGCGTGACCGTCGCCTCGGCCTTCATGGTCGTGGCGGCGCGCAACCCGGTGCACTCGGTGCTCTTCCTCATCCTCGCCTTCGTGAATGCGGCGGGGCTCTTCCTCCTGATGGGGGCGGAGTTCCTCGCGATGATCCTCGTGGTCGTCTATGTCGGCGCGGTGGCGGTGCTGTTCCTCTTCGTCGTGATGATGCTCGACGTGGACTTCGCATCGCTCCGGCAGGGCTTCCTCAATTATCTGCCGCTCGGCGCGCTGCTCGCGATCGTCTTCCTGATCGAGCTGATGCTGGTGCTGACGACGCGCTTCGTCGCGCCGGACGCCTTCAAGAAGGCCGCGCCCGCCGCGCCCAAGCCGGACATGCTCGTCTCCAACACCGAGGCGCTCGGCCGGGTGCTCTACACCGAGTACGTGTACTTCTTCCAAGTCTCGGGCCTGATCCTGCTCGTCGCCATGATCGGCGCGATCGTGCTGACGCTGCGCCACAAGCCGGGCGTCAAGCGCCAGGACATCGCCGAACAGGTCGCGCGGACCAAGGAGACGGCCATGGAAGTCAAGAAAGTGCCCTCGCGGCAGGGCGTGTGAGGCGGCCATGGACATCGGACTGACCCATTATCTGATCGTCGCCGCGATGCTGTTCACGCTCGGCGTGTTCGGCATCTTCGTGAACCGCAAGAACGTCATCGTCATCCTGATGTCGGTGGAGCTGATCCTGCTCGCCGTGAACATCAATCTGGTGGCCTTCTCGACCTTTTCGGGCGACCTCGTCGGGCAGGTCTTCGCGCTGATGATCCTGACGGTCGCGGCGGCGGAGGCGGCGATCGGCCTCGCGATCCTGGTCGTGTTCTACCGCAACCGCGGCTCGATCGCGGTCGAAGACATCAACGTGATGAAGGGCTGACGGCGCGATGGTACAGGCGATCGTCTTTCTTCCGCTTCTCGGCTTTCTCATCGCGGGCCTGTTCGGGCGCGTGCTCGGCGCACGTCCGAGCGAGCTGATCACCACCGGCCTCATGATGATCACGGCGGTCCTGTCGTGGATCGTCTTCATCGACGTGGGCTTCGGCCGCGGCGGCTACACCGTGACCTTGGCGACGTGGATGAATTCCGGCGCGCTCAAGGTGGATTGGGCGCTGCGCATCGACACGCTGACGGCCGTGATGCTCGTGGTCGTCAACTCCGTGTCGGCGCTCGTGCATCTCTATTCGATCGGCTACATGCACGAAGATCCGGCCCGGCCGCGCTTCTTCGCCTATCTGTCGCTGTTCACCTTCGCGATGCTGATGCTGGTGACGGCCGACAACCTCGTCCAGA
>CAYNUN010000254.1:0-3705 GCA_964400345.1 uncultured Methylobacteriaceae bacterium | reverse complement strand
CCTCGCCCTTGTTGCGGCGGATCGTCAGCGCGTCGAGGAGCGCCTGCGTCGGGTGCTCATGCGTGCCGTCGCCGGCATTGATCACCGAACAGTCGACCTTCCGAGCGAGGAGATGCACCGCCCCCGCCGCATCGTGGCGCACGACGATCAGGTCCGGCCGCATCGCGTTGAGCGTCATCGCCGTGTCGATCAGCGTCTCCCCCTTCTTGATGGAGGAGGAGGCGACCGACATGTTCATCACGTCCGCCCCGAGCCGCTTGCCCGCCAGTTCGAAGGAGGACTGGGTGCGGGTCGAGGCTTCGAAGAAGAGGTTGATCTGGGTCCGACCCCGGAGCGTGGTCTTCTTCTTCTCCACCTGCCGCGACACTTCGACGGCGACGTCGGCCATGTCGAGAAGCGTGGTGATGTCCTGAGGCGACAGCCCCTCGATGCCGAGAAGGTGTCGATGCGGAAAGACGGGCATGGTGCTCATGAAAGTCGAGGCTTAGGGGATGGCGCGGCCCGCGGCAAGGCGGACGACGACCCTCCGGCGGGGCGGTCCACAGAACACGGTTCCGACGGTTGCGGGAAGGCTCCCCTACGGGGAGGCCCGAGGCCCGTCTTTCCGCGTCTTCGCGTGGATTTGACAGGCCGCAAGCCTTGCACCACTTTCCCGCGCTCTCGGTCCGCCCGTCCGCTCGACCGTCAAGGACATTGCATGAAGCTCGTCATCGTCGAGTCCCCCGCCAAAGCGAAGACGATCAACAAATATCTGGGCTCCGATTACGAGGTCGTGGCCTCCTTCGGGCATATCCGCGACCTGCCCGCCAAGGACGGCTCGGTGGATCCGGACGGCGACTTCGCCATGACCTGGGAAGTCGACGGCAAGGCCTCCAAGCGCGTCTCCGAGATCGCGAATGCGGTGAAGCAGGCCGACCAACTGATCCTCGCCACCGACCCGGACCGCGAGGGCGAGGCCATTTCCTGGCACATCGTCGAGACGCTGAGACAGAAACGCGCCCTCAAGGACACGCCGATCCAGCGCGTCACCTTCAACGCCATCACCAAGGATGCGGTGAAGGAGGCGATGGCCAAGCCGCGCGACATCGACCAGGCGCTGGTCGACGCCTATCTCGCGCGCCGCGCCCTCGACTATCTCGTCGGCTTCCGCCTCTCGCCCGTACTGTGGCGCAAGCTGCCCGGCGCGCGTTCGGCGGGCCGCGTGCAATCCGTCGCGCTGCGCCTCGTCTGCGACCGCGAACGCGAGATCGACACTTTCGTCGCCCGCGAATACTGGTCCCTCGTCGCACTGCTTTCGACGGCTGCGGGCCAGCCCTTCGAAGCGCGGCTCGTCGGCGCGGACGGCAAGAAGATCAACCGTCTGGACATCGGCAAGGGCGCGGAGGCGGAGGCCTTCAAGCGCGACCTCGAGGCCGCGAGCTTCACCGTGACCTCCGTCGAGGCGAAGCCCGCCAAGCGTCATCCCTCGCCGCCCTTCACCACGTCGACGCTGCAGCAGGAGGCGAGCCGCAAGCTCGGCATGTCGCCCGCCCGCACCATGCAGATCGCGCAGCGGCTCTATGAAGGCATCGATCTCGGCGGCGAGACCGTCGGCCTCATCACCTATATGCGGACCGACGGCGTCGACATGGCGCCGGAGGCGATCGGCTCCTGCCGCGGCGTGATCGAGCGCGATTACGGCTCGGTCTATCTGCCGCAGGTGCCCCGCCGCTATTCGACCAAGGCCAAGAACGCGCAGGAAGCGCACGAGGCCGTTCGCCCCACCGACATGACGCGCCGTCCCGCCGTGATGGCCCGCCATCTCGACGCCGAACAGGCGAAGCTCTACGAGCTGATCTGGGTGCGGACGCTCGCGAGCCAGATGGAGTCCGCGGAACTCGAGCGCACGACGGTCGACATTCTCGCCGAGGCGGGCGCCCGCCGCATCGACCTTCGCGCCACCGGTCAGGTCGTCAAATTCGAGGGCTTCCTGAAGCTCTATTCGGAGTCCAAGGACGACGAGACCGAGGACGACGAGAACAAGCGTCTCCCGGCGATGGCGGCGGGCGAGAAGGTCTCCAAGCGCGAGATCAAGGCCACGCAGCATTTCACCGAGCCGCCGCCGCGCTATTCGGAGGCCTCGCTGGTCAAGCGCATGGAAGAGCTCGGCATCGGCCGGCCCTCGACCTACGCCTCGATCCTCGCGGTGCTGAAGGACCGCGAATACGTCCTCCTCGACAAGAAGCGCCTGCATGCGACCGACAAGGGCATGCTGGTCACGGCCTTTCTCGAAAGCTTCTTTTCGAAATACGTGGAATTCGACTTCACCGCCGGACTCGAGGAAGAACTCGACCGCGTTTCGAACCACGAGATCGACTGGAAGGAGGTTCTGCGCCGGTTCTGGCAGGACTTCTCCGCCGCGATCGAGCGGACGCAGGAACTGCGCTTCGCCGAAGTGATCGATGCGCTCAACGACGTCATGGGTCCGCACATCTTCCCGCAAAAGGCGGACGGCGGCGATCCGCGCGTCTGCCCGACCTGCGGAACGGGCCGTCTTTCGTTGAAGCTCGGGAAATTCGGCTCCTTCATCGGCTGTTCGGGCTATCCCGAATGCCGCTACACCCGGCAGCTCGGCGCGCCCGGCCAGGGCGACGGCGAGACGCCGGACGGCTCGATGCAGAACGGCGTGCGCGTGCTCGGCAAGGATCCGGCCACGGGGCAGGACGTCAGCCTGCGCGACGGCCGTTTCGGCCCGTTCGTGCAGTTGGGCGAGGGCGAAAAGCCCAAGCGCTCCAGCCTGCCCAAGGGCACGCTGCCGTCGGCGGTCGACCTGCAGAAGGCGCTCGCGCTGCTCTCCTTGCCGCGCGAAGTGGCGCGTCATCCCGAGTCCGGCGAGCCGATCCTCGCGGGCATCGGCCGTTTCGGGCCTTATGTTCAGCACGGCAAGACCTATGCGAACATCGGCAAGGACGACGACGTTCTCGACATCGGCGCGAACCGGGCGATCGACCTGATCGTCGCCAAGGAAAGCGGCGCCGGCGGGCGCTTCGGCCGGCCCGCGGCCGATGCGGGGCGTCCTCTCGGCGATCATCCCGACGGCGGCCCGGTGACCCAAGGCGCGGGTCGATACGGCCCCTACGTCAAATACGGGAAGATCTACGCCAATATCCCGAAGGACACCGACCCCGCTTCGATCACGCTGGAGCGTGCGCTGGAACTGATCGCCGCCAAGGGAGGATCCTCCGGCAAGAAGGCGTCCGCACGCGGCGCCGCGAGGAAGCCTGCGGCCAAGGCGTCGACCGCCAAGAAGCCCGCGACCCAGAAGCCCGCGGCCGCCAAGAAGCCTGCGGCCAAGAAACCGGCCGCCAAGGCCTAGTCCCGTCGACGCGGCGGGAGGGGACAAGCTCGCCGCATCGCTTGCGTCGACTCCCGGCGTTCGCTAACCGTTCACGGTATCGTGAGGGGTGCGCCGCATGGGCGAACGGGTCGAACCGCCGTCGGGAGACGGGGTGGAAAGCGTCAATCTGCGCGAGGCGCTCGAAGAGCGTTATCTCGCCTATGCGCTGTCCACGATCATGCATCGTGCGCTGCCGCCTCCGAGTTTTTCGATGGTGGGAATGGACGGACTAATGATCGTCGTGTACTTCTCGATTTGTTGGATTTGGCCCACATTGAGTGAATCCAAGGCCGTCTGCGACATGACGGTAAACTTCTCCCCTCCCCCAT
>CAYNUN010000253.1:0-3713 GCA_964400345.1 uncultured Methylobacteriaceae bacterium | reverse complement strand
GAACCCGCGACCTCCGGCGTGACAGGCCGGCGCTCTAACCAACTGAGCTACTCCCGCAGGGCGATGACGAAGTCACCTCCGCGATGGCCGTGGGATTAAGGGACGCCCCCCTCCCTGTCAAGCGCTCCGACACCCGTTTCGGCATCGACCCCCGCCCCCGGACTTCGACCCGGTCCCAAAGCGCGGAGCGCGTTCAGGATCACCGCGACGTCGATCGCCTCCTGAAGAACCGCCCCCGCCACAGGCGGCAGATACCCGGCCGCCGCCGCGAACATCGCCAGCGCCGAAAGCGCGATCCCGGCGAAAACGCTCTGCCGGGCGACCGCGACCGCCCGCCGCGCCGCCGCCAGAGCGGGCGCGATCCGGTCCAGACGATCACCGACCAGAACCGCATCGGCCGCCTCGGCCGAAGCTCCCCCGCCCCGACCCGCAAGGGCGATCCCCACATCCGCCGCCGCCAGCGCCGGCGCGTCGTTGATGCCGTCCCCGATCATCGCCGCGATCCGCCCGCCGGAACGCGCAGCAAGGACGCTGTCGACCTTGCCCTGCGGCGAAACGCCCGCGACGACCTCGTCGAGGCCCAGACCCTCGGCGATCTTGTCGGCGACCTCCCGTCGATCCCCCGTGAGCAGAACGATCCGGCGAACCCCCTGGAGACGCATGTCCGCCAAGGCCCGGGCCGCCTCGGGCCTGACGGGATCGGAGAACAGCCCCGCTCCCGCCGGCCTTCCGTCCACCGCCCCCCAACGCCCGAGATCCGCATGATCGGGCGAGGGAATCGTCTCCGGCCGGTCGACGAGACCCGCGATGAAGTCTCTCCCGCCCGCCGCCACCGCCCGCCCCTCGACGATGCCCCGGACGCCCTCCCCCGGCGCTTCCAGAAGCGATTCGGGAACCGGCGGCTCGATCCCCCGCGCCCGCGCCGCATCGACCGCGGCGGCGGACACGACATGTTTGGAACCGATCCCCACCGCCGCCGCGAAGCGCAGAACATCGTCTTCGCCGAAGCCGTCGCAGGCGATCACCCGGGAGGGCGCGGGCCGGCCCGCCGTCAGCGTCCCCGTCTTGTCGACGAGGATCGTCTCGACCCGCGCAAGCGCCTCGAGCGCGCCCGCGGTCTTCACCAGAAGCCCCAGAGACGCCGCCCGCGACAATCCGGCGACGAGCGCGACCGGAACCGCGAGGATCAGAGGACAGGGCGTCGCGACCACGAGGACGGCCAAGGCGCGACGAGGATCGCCCGAGACGAGCCAGGCTCCGCCGGCCAGAAGAACCGTGAACAGGAGAAAGCCCAAGGCATAACGTTCCGCCAGCCGCATGAAGGGCGCCTTGGAGGCCTGAGCGGTCTCGACGAGGCGCAGGATCCCTGCATAGGCGCTGTCGGCGGAGGCTCGCTCGGCGACGAGCACGAAGGCGGACCCGGCATTCACCGTCCCGCTCATCGCGGACATGCCGGCATCCCGCACGACGGGAAGGGATTCCCCCGTCATCACGGACTCGTCGAGCAGCGCCCTCCCCGCCTCCACGCGGCCGTCCACCGGAACCACCTCGCCCGGCCGCACATGGACCCGGTCGCCGGGACGAATCGTGACGACGGCCACGGTCCTCGATCCCGCCGCGGTGAGGATCTCCGCCTCTCGGGGAGCGCGTTCGATCAGCGCGCGGATCGCGCCGCCCGCCCGCTGCGCGGCATAGCGCTCCAGCACCTGACCGCCCGAATACATGAGCCCGACGATCGCGCCCGCGAGCGCCTCGCCGAGCACGAGCGCCCCGGCCATCGCGAGCGCGGCGATGACGTCGAGCCCCGTCTCCCCTTTGCGCAGGCTCGCGGCGATCTGGACGAGCAGACGGAGGAGAACGACCCCGGCGGCGGCCGACCAGAACGTCGCGGCCGAGACGGGGCCGCCGAGAGCGACCGCCGCCCCGCCCGCCACGAGGCCGAGCAGGGCGACCGAGAAGGTCGGTACGACGGGATCGAAGCGAAGGGCCATGGCCCGATCCTGAACGAGGCTCGCGAAAAAGAAAACGGAGCCCCGCAGAACGGGACTCCGCTTGTCGTGGTGGGCGGTGACGGGCTCGAACCGCCGACCCTCTCGGTGTAAACGAGATGCTCTACCGACTGAGCTAACCGCCCTTCGCCCTCTCCATATCGGAGCGACGGCGCCTCATGCAAGCGCAGGCGGCGGAAGCGGACCCGACGATGCGGGCCGCAGGCTCACTTGGTGTTGACGGCAGCCTTCAGGCCCGCACCCGCCTTGAACTTCGGCGCGATGGAGGCGGCGGTCTTGATCGTCTCGCCGGTGCGCGGGTTGCGCGCCGTGCCGGCCGGACGCTTCGAGACGGCGAAAGTGCCGAAGCCCACGAGACGGACTTCTTCGCCCTTCTTCAGGGTCGCCGTGATGGCATCGAGAACCGCGTCGACCGCAGCGGCGGCCTGCGACTTGGTGATGTCGGTCTTGTCCGCGACGGCCGCGACGAGATCGCCTTTGTTCATCGGATGTCTCCTTCCAACAAATATACGCAGTCGAATCGTCGACCTGCTGGACGATTGATCGTGCCTCATGCGGTCCAGCGCAAGCTTGGGAAGGCCCGATTCCCTTGTTTTCCTTGGAAAAGCGCCCTTTAGGACAAGAAAAAAGCCCCCGGGAGGAACTCCCGGGGGCCTGAAACCGCGGCGGTCGGCCTCAATGGGCGACGACGCCGGTCGATTCGTCCTCGCCCGCGGGCGCCGGCCGCTTGGGCGCGGAGAGATCCTCCTCCCAAGTGATCGGCTCGGGCTTGCGCGTCAGCGCATGCCTGAGAACTTCGTCCATGCGGGCCACGGGGATGATCTCCAGCCCGTTCTTCACGTTGGACGGGATGTCGGCGAGATCCTTCGCGTTCTCCTCGGGGATCAGCACGGTCTTCACCCCGCCGCGCAGCGCGGCGAGAAGCTTCTCCTTCAGGCCGCCGATCGGCAGCACGCGACCGCGAAGCGTGACCTCGCCCGTCATCGCGATGTCCCTGCGGACCGGGATCCCCGTGAGCACCGAGACGATGGCCGTGGCCATGGCGATGCCGGCCGAGGGGCCGTCCTTCGGGGTCGCGCCTTCCGGAACGTGGACATGGATGTCGCGACGTTCGAAGAGCGGCGGCTCCACGCCGATGTCGAGCGCCTTCGCCCGGACATAGGACGCCGCGGCCGAGATCGACTCCTTCATCACGTCCTTCAGGTTGCCCGTAACGGTCATCTTGCCGCGGCCGGGCATCATCAGGCCTTCGATGGTGAGCAGTTCGCCGCCGACTTCCGTCCAAGCGAGACCCGTGACGACGCCGACCTGATCCTCGGCCTCCGTCTCGCCGTAGCGATATTTCGGCACGCCCAGGAAGTCCGGAAGGTTCTTCTCGGTAACCGTCACGGAGGTCTTCTTCGACAGGATGATCTCCTTCACCGCCTTGCGGGCGAGGTTGGAGATTTCCCGCGCGAGATTGCGCACGCCCGCCTCACGGGTGTAGCGGCGAACCAGCATCATCAACGCGTCGTCTTCGATCGTCCATTCCTTGTGCGCGAGACCGTGCTTGGTCATGGCTTCGGGAATGAGATGACGACGGGCGATCTCCGCCTTCTCGTCCTCGGTGTAGCCCGCGATGCGGATCACTTCCATGCGGTCGAGCAGCGGCGCCGGAATGTTGAGCGTGTTCGCCGTCGTCACGAACATCACGTTCGAAAGGTC
>CAYNUN010000252.1:0-3714 GCA_964400345.1 uncultured Methylobacteriaceae bacterium | reverse complement strand
CGCCGTCCTGTCCCGCCTTGCGGGCGAAGTCGTCGCGCTCGAGCCCGAGCCGGCGCTGCGTGGCCGCGCCGAAGCCGCGCTGGCTTCGATCGGCGCGCCGGTGACCGTCGTCGCGGGCGATCCCGCCGCGGGAGCCCCGGACCACGCGCCCTTCGACGTGGTGCTGATCGACGGCGCCTTCGAGGTCGAACCATCGGCGCTTCTCTCCCAGCTCGCGCAGGACGGACGCCTCGTCGGCGTCAGAGGCACGGGACGTTCCGCCGCAGTGGTCGCCATACGGCGTTCGGGGGACGATTTCGGGGAGGAGTTCGTGACGAACGCCGCGGCTCCGCTTCTCGAATCCTTCCGAAAGCCGAAAGGTTTCATATTCTGATACCGCCAAGTCGGGGGTGCCCCCGATGTCGTGTTCATGCCATGATGTTGGGGCGGTCTGCGCCCGCTCGCTGGAGTTGAAAGATGATGATTGGACGTATCGGGATCTTGGCCGCCTTGATGGCGTCGCTGTCCGCGACGAGCGCTCTCGCGAGCGAGACGATCGAGAGCGCACTCGCCAAGGCCTATATCTCCAATCCCGATCTCAACGCCCAGCGCGCGGCGGTCCGCGCCAATGACGAGAACGTCCCGCGCGCTCTGTCCGGCTTCCGGCCCCGCGTCACGATCTCGGGCTCGGCGGGCCCGACCGACAACTCCACCCGCACGAGCGCGGGCGTATCGAGCGATCAATACTGGCCCCGCGGCGGTGCGCTGCAGGTGGAACAGACGATCTACAATTTCGGCCGCACGAGCAACGCCGTCGCCGCCGCCGAAACGGGCGTCCTCTCGGCGCGCGAACAGCTCCGCAGCGCCGAACAGTCCGTCCTTCTCGAAGCGGCGACCGCCTATATGGACGTGCTGCGCGACACGGCCTTCCTCGATCTCCGTCGCGCCAATATCGAGGTGCTGCGCGAGCAGCTTCGCCAGACGCAGGATCGTTTCAGCGTCGGAGAAGTGACCCGCACCGACGTCGCGCAGGTCGAGGCGCGTCTGGCAGCGGCCCAAGCGGAGGCGGGCGGGGCCGACGGCACGTTGAAGGCGAGCATCGCCCGCTACCGGCAGATCATCGGGTCGGATCCCAAATCCCTCGCCCCGGCGCGTGCTCAGGACAAGCTTCTGCCCCGCACGCTGGACGAGGCGGTGAAAAGCTCGCAGGCCGATCACCCGGCGATCGTCGCGGCGAACTTCAACGTCCGGACGGCCGAGTTCAACGTCCGCGCCGCCCGGGCGGAGCTCAATCCGTCGATCGCGGTCACCGGCACGGCGCAGAAACAGTATGACAATCAGGGTTCCAACCGCGAACTCGATGCCTTCTCCCTCGTCGGCCGCATCACCGTGCCGATCTACGAGGGCGGCGAGACCTATGCCCGCGTCCGGCAATTGCGTGAAACGCTGACCCAGCGTCGCCTCGAGGCCGATTTCACCCGCGAACGCGTCCGCGCCGCCGTGGTCGCGTC
Source organism: uncultured Methylobacteriaceae bacterium (assembly GCA_964400345.1). Taxonomy (GTDB): domain Bacteria; phylum Pseudomonadota; class Alphaproteobacteria; order Rhizobiales; family Beijerinckiaceae; genus JAIXZO01. The sequence continues at coordinate 2,224 of CAYNUN010000252.1, read as the reverse complement.
CTGGAGCCAGTACGAGGCGGCGCGCGCGCGCATCGTCTCCGCACAGGCGCAGGTCGAAGCGTCGACCATCGCGCTCAACGGCGTCCGCGAAGAGGCCCGCGTCGGCCAGCGCACCACCTATGACGTGCTGGTTCAGGATCAGGAGCTGTTGAGCGCCCGCGTGAACCTCGTCTCCGCGCAGCGCGACCGCGTCGTCGCCTCCTACAATGTCCTGTCGGCCATGGGTCGGCTCTCCGCCGTGCGCCTCGCGCTCAAGGTTCCCGTGTATGATCCCGCCGCGAATTACGGCGCGGTGCGCAATAAAGTGATCGGAACGGGGTCGAACTGAAGAATTCGCTCGTCACGTGCATTTTTTGAGACGCGCGGACTTCAAGCGCGTCACGCTTTCGCTAAACTGAATTGCAGAGACTGATTCTCCAGTTTTGCGTATTATTCGTGACATCCGGGAGCGAACGCGATGAATGCGCTGAACACCAAGGCCAACGAGCCGTCGATGGAGGAGATCCTCGCTTCGATCCGCCGGATCATCTCCGACGACGAGGAACGCGTGGTGGCGAGCGCGGCCGCTGCTGTCCAAGCGGCGATCCCTCAAAGCGAACCGGCGGCGCGCTATTCCCATCCCGCACCGACCTATTCGGAACCTCCTGCGGTCGCCCAGCCCGAACCCGCGGCCTATCAGGCGCCGCAATACCGGGCGCCCGTGCCGCAGGCGCCGCCGCCCGCTCCTGAAATGCTGCAGCCGGCCCCTCAATCCTTTCAGCCCGCTCCCCAAGCGCCGCAACCCGCTCCCCGGACGTTGCAGCCCGCTGCACCGACGTTCCAGGCCGCACCCCAACCCGTCCAGCCCGCTCCCGAGCCCTATCGGCCCGCGCCGCGCGCAGCGGCGACCGATCAAGGCCTGAACGGTGGCATCGGCGACGCCTTCCGCGCGCTGGAGGAGACGGCCCGTTCCGGCCGACCGCTGACCGTGGAAGCGCTGGTCGTCGACACCATCCGCCCGATGCTGCGCGAATGGCTCGATCTTCATCTCCCCGGTCTCGTGAAGGAGATGGTGCGCGACGAGATCGAGCGCATCACCCGTCGCGGCCGCTGAGCTTTTCCGCGACTTTCCTGCGTTGACGAACGGCTCCGGCTCGGGTTTCTAGCGGCTTCTTACAAGAAACCCGCCCCCGAGGGCGTGAGGACGTCTGCGCCATGATGGAAAAGACCTTCGACCCGGCCGCCGTGGAAGGCCGAATCGCGGAGCTTTGGGAATCGGAAGGCGCCTTCCGCGCAGGCCGTGCGGATCGGGCGCAGGGCGCGCCCTACACGATCGTCATCCCGCCGCCGAACGTGACGGGCTCGCTCCATATGGGGCACGCCCTCAACAACACGCTGCAGGACGTGCTTTGCCGCTTCGAGCGCATGCGCGGCCGCGACGTGCTCTGGCAGCCCGGCACCGACCATGCGGGCATCGCGACGCAGATGGTCGTCGAGCGGCAATTGGCGCAGCGCGGCGAACCCTCCCGTCGCGACATGGGCCGCGTCGATTTCCTGAAGCGCGTCTGGGCGTGGAAGGAAGAATCGGGCGGCACCATCGTCGGCCAGTTGAAGCGCCTCGGCGCGTCCTGCGACTGGTCGCGCGAGCGCTTCACCATGGGGACGGACGGCGCGCCCGACGACCAAATGGTCCGCGCGGTGACGAAGGTCTTCGTCGAACTCCACCGCAAGAAGCTGATCTATCGCGCGAAGCGACTCGTGAACTGGGATCCGCATTTCGAATCGGCGATCTCCGATCTCGAAGTGCTGCAGGTCGAGAAGCGCGGCGGCTTCAAATGGGATCGCCCGGCCGCCGACGCCGAGGAGCCGAAGCCCCTCGATCTCGCGGCGCTCGAAAAGCTCCTCGCCAAGGATGCGAGCGGCCATCTCTACCATTTCGACTACCCGCTCGAAGGAGCGGCCTACGATCCCGCGAACCCGGACACCTTCATCCGCATCGCGACGACGCGTCCCGAGACCATGCTGGGCGACACCGCGATCGCCGTGCATCCCGAAAACGAGCGTCTGAAGCATCTCATCGGCCGGAAGGCCGTGCTCCCGCTCGTCGGCCGCCTGATCCCGATCGTCGGCGACGATTACGCCGATCCGGAAAAAGGCACCGGCGCGGTCAAGATCACGCCCGCGCACGACTTCAACGATTTCGAAGTCGGCAAGCGCCACGCCCTCGCGCAGGTCAACATCCTCG
>CAYNUN010000251.1:0-3751 GCA_964400345.1 uncultured Methylobacteriaceae bacterium | reverse complement strand
GCTTCGACAATATCGGGGGCCTTAAGGCGCGCGCGCCCGTCAAGAGCGCGGGCGTAGTGGTCGGCCGCGTGGAAAGCGTGAGCCTCGACCGGGAGACCTATGAGGCGCGGGTCGCGCTGCGTATTTTCCCGGACCACCGTTTCACGAAAGACACGATCGCTTCAATTCTGACATCCGGATTGCTCGGTGAGCAGTATGTAAGCTTGGAGGCGGGGGGTGACTCCGCCTATCTTGTCGAGGGCGACCGGATCGCGAAGACGCAGTCCGCCATGATCCTCGAGAAACTCGTCGGCCAGTTCTTGTTCAACAAGGCGGCCGAGCCGAATGGTGGTTCGAAATGACCGTATCTCTTCGTCCTGTCCGCTTGACGCTGATCGCTCTGGTCGCCGCCGTGACGGCGGGCAGCTTCGCGCAGGCGAGCGAGCGGAAGCGCCCGGCGCCCGCGGCGGCCGCGGTCCTGGCCGAGGCGCCCGCGATCAACGACCCGTTCGAGCCGCTCAATCGCGGCATCTTCGCGGTCAACCGCGTGGTCGACGACATCGTCATCCGGCCGCTGGTGACCATCTACGCGACGGTGGTCCCGAAGCCGCTGCAGGACGGCGTGGCGAACGTGTTCGGCAATGTCGACGACGCGTTTTCCGGCGTGAACAATCTGCTGCAGGGCAAGCCCGAGCGTGCCGGCAAGGATTTCGGCCGCGTTCTCGTGAACACGACCCTCGGAATCGGCGGCATCTTCGACGTCGGCGCGCGGATGGGCATCGACAAGAGCGACGAGGATTTCGGCCAGACGCTCGGCGTCTGGGGCATCGGCGCGGGCCCCTATGTGGTTCTCCCGCTGATGGGGCCGTCGAACGTCCGTGACGCGATCGGCCGCGGCGTGCGCATCGCCGCCGATCCGCGGATGCAGCTGCCGTCGGAATGGGCCTATCCCTTGATGGGCCTGAACTTCATCTCCTTCCGGGCGGAGACGCAGCGGGCCGAGGGCCTTCTCGACGCGGCCAGCTTCGATCGCTACGGCTTCGTGCGCAGCTCGTATCTGATGCGCCGCAATGCGCAGATCGCCGATGAAGCGAGCCGCCGCTGAACACGGGATTCCGACGGACATGACCAAGAGAAGCACGCTCCGCAGCCTCGGGGCAGCGATCGCCATTCTTCTCGGGATCGCGGCGTTGTCGCCCGTGGCCGCGCAGGCCGCGCCCGAACAGCTGGTGCGCAAGCTCGCGGCCGACGTGACCGAAGCCGTACGCAAGACGCCCGAGGGCGCATCCGACGCGCAGCGCTACAACGAGATCGTGACGCGCAACCTCGTTCCGCGCTTCGACTTCGAGCGGATTACGCAGATCGCGATGGGGCGGAACTGGGCCAGGGCGGACGCCGCGCAGAAGAGGCGCGTGGTGGAGGAGTTCAGCCGGCTTCTGATCCGCACCTATTCCAACGCGCTGTCGACGCTGAACGAAGCGACGGTCGACGTGAAGGGCACGCGCAGCAACGGCTCGGACAACGACGTGACGGTGCGGACCCAGATGACGGGGGGACGTTCCCCCATTTCGATCGACTATTCGCTGATGGGCTCCGGCTCGAGCTGGAAGGTCTATGACGTGACGGTGGAAGGCGTGAGCCTCGTTTCCGCCTATCGCGACGAATTCACTCAGCTCGTCAGTGCGGGCGGCGTCGACGGGCTGATCGCGGCCCTCGAGCGGAAGAACGGGCGTCGATGACCGGGGCGGTCCTTCCGGCGGACGGGACCGTCTTCACGGCGGCCGGGCCGTTGACCTTCGCCACGGTGGCGGAAATCGCGAAACGCATCTCCGCCATACCGCCGCGCGCGACCGTGACGGTGGACCTCGCGGGCGCGGGTGCGGCCGATTCCTCGGCTCTCGCGCTGTTCATCGAGATCGGACGGCATGTCCGCGACAGAGGCGGGCGGATCGAGTTCCGCAACGTGCCCGAAGCGATCCGGCGCATCAGCGCGGTCTACGGCCTCGAAGATCTGTTCGGCCCGACGGGGCTGGAGCGCTCGATTTAGGGTGAACCGGATGCGGACATATCCCCGATGAGCATCCTCGCGCGGCTCCGGCGGATCGTCCCGATCGTCGCGGCGCTGGCCGCGTCGACGCTCTGGGCGCCTTCGCTCCGCGCCGAGGCTCCGCGTGATGCGGCCGAGATGCTCGGCGCGCGCGTCGAAGGTTCCAATTATCGCGTGCTGCCCAAGGTCGGCGGCGACGGCCGCAACCGCATCTGGACGGTGGAGTCGCGTTACGGAACGTTCAGCGTGACGGGCGACGCCCTGCTCGCGACACGTCTCGGCGAGTTGGACGTTCTCGCAAGGCTGGAGGAGACCTCCTTCGGGGAGTCGATGGCGGGCTCCTTCGGCCGCTCGGTCGCCGCGCCGCTGATCCTGGGCGGAGAGCTCCTCACGAGCCCCGTGGAAACCCTGAAGGGCACGTTCGGCGGGATCGGGCAGATGTTCGATCGGATGACCGCTTCCGAAAAGGGCAGCAGCAACGAGAGCTTCGCCGGCGGCGTTCTCGGGGTCGATTCGGCGCGCCGACGGATCGCTTCGGAACTCGACGTCGATCCCCATACGGATTTCAAGCCTCTGGCCGATCGGCTCACCCGCCTTGCGCAAGGCTCGGCGCTCGGGTCTTTCTCGGTCGGCGCGGCGATGAAGATCGCTGCGCCGGGAACCCTCGCGGTCTCGTTTTCGGGCATCACCGCATCGCGGACGGTGAAGGACGCGCTCCGGGAAAAGACGTCGGGCCAGCTCATGCGGGACGCCCGCGCGACGCTGCAATCGCTCGGCGTGCCGGAGGACGCCGTCGAGCGCCTCATGAAGAACCCGCATTACACGCCGACGGATCTTTTCGTGACGACGGCCGCGCTTCAACGCCTCGCGGCGCGCGGCACGGACGTGTTCGTGACGGCGGCGGCGGGTGCGCAGACGCGGTCTTCGGCGTTCCTGTATCGGCTGCAGGCGGACATGATGGCGGCGCGGGCGCAGTCTCTGGCGGGGCCGCTCGATTTTCTCCCCGCTCCCGGAATCACCTTGGTGAAGACCGGCGACGGACGGATCGTCGCCTTCGTTCCCGCCGATGATTTCCTCTGGACGGACGTGAATGCGAAGATCACCGACGAGGTCGGCCGATGGCTCGCCAAGCATGAGCCGAACGCGCGCAGGATCGCGGTCTTCGCAGGGAGACCCGGTGAACAAGCCCGCCGGGAATTGACGGCGCGGCGCTGGGCCGTCGAACGGATCGCGCTCGGCGGGATCGTCAAGGACGCGCCTGCGCCTCCCGCAGTTCCCGCCGCCCGGACGGGCGGCGTGCCGCTGCCGCCCTTACGCTGAAGGGCCGGCCCGCCGCCGCGCATCGACGAGCACGGTTTCGACCCGGCTCATGATATGCGCCCAATCCGCCAAGATCGGCCTCGGGAAGCGGATCACCATGTCGAGCCCGTCGCGGCGGATCGTGGTCATGCATGCGGCCGTCCCGTCCGGCGCATCCGCGCGGCAGCGCGCGGCGAAACCCGATGCGATGTCGGGCGTCACATGGAGGACCTCGCCCGGAAAAGGCCCGTCCTCCCGGAAACGGCGGGTGAGCAGACCGCCGGGGCCGTCCGAGACGTCCGCCTCGACGAAGCGGGCGTGAACGAGGCTCGGCCACAATTCCGGTTCTGGGCCGTCGGAGGCGGGAAGAAGAGTGGCGAGAATCGGGATCTCCGCCCCGTCGATCACGATTCCCGAGGCGACGGA
>CAYNUN010000250.1:0-3751 GCA_964400345.1 uncultured Methylobacteriaceae bacterium | reverse complement strand
GCGGCTCTCGACCTGGAAGACGCCGAGGGAATCCGCGCGCTGCAGCATGCGGTAGACCGCGGGATCCTCGCGCGGGACGGTCGCCAAGGTGAGGTCCGGCCCGCCGTGGCGCGCGATGAAGGCGAAGGCCTTGCGGATGCAGGTGAGCATGCCGAGCGCCAGCACGTCGACCTTCATGATGCCGAGCGCGTCGATGTCGTCCTTGTCCCATTCGATGAAGGTGCGGTCGGGCATGGCGGCGTTGCCGACGGGGACGACCTCGTCGAGCCGGCCGCGCGTGAGCACGAAGCCGCCGACATGCTGGGAGAGGTGGCGGGGGAACCCGACGAGCTGCATCGCGAGCCCGACCGCGCGGGCGAGAACGGGATTGTCGGGGTCGAGCCCGGCCTGCCGGACCTGATCGGGATCGAGGCCCTTGCCCCAGCTGCCCCAGACGGTGTTCGCCAGCGCGGCGGTGACGTCCTCCGTCAGCCCCATGGCCTTGCCGACGTCGCGGATCGCGCTGCGGGCGCGGTAGCTGATGACGGTGGCGGCGAGGCCCGCACGTTCGCGGCCGTAGCGGGAATAGATCCATTGGATCACCTCCTCGCGCCGCTCGTGCTCGAAATCGACGTCGATGTCGGGGGGCTCGCGCCGCTCCTCGGAGACGAAGCGCTCGAAGAGAAGGTCGATCTCGGTGGGGTCGACCGAGGTGATGCCGAGACACCAGCACACGACCGAATTCGCCGCCGAACCGCGCCCCTGGCAGAGGATGCCCCGCCCGCGCGCGAAGGAGACGATGTCGTGGACGGTGAGGAAATAAGGCGCGTAGCCGAGCCGCTCGATGAGGGCGAATTCCTTGTCGAGCGCGGCGGAGACCCTCTCGGGCACGCCGTCCGGATGCCTCCATTGCGCGCCCTTGCGGGCGAGATCCTCCAGATGCGCCTGCGGCGTGCGGCCGGGCGGGACGGGCTCGTCGGGATATTCGTAGCGCAGTTCGTCGAGCGAAAAACGGCATTCGTCGAGAAGCGTCAGGCTCTCGGCGACGGCCTCGGGCGCGTGGCGGAAGAGACGGGCGATCTCGGCGGGGGGCTTCAGATGACGCTCGGCATTCGCCTCGAGCCGGCGGCCGATCGTCTCGATGGTTTCGTGCTCGCGGATGCAGGTGAGGACGTCCTGCAGGGGGCGGCGGTCGGGGGAGTGATAGAGGACGTCGGTGACGGCGAGGAGCGGCACGCGCTTCTCCTCGGCGAGCGCCTTCAACCGCGCGAGACGGCGACGGTCCTCGCCCGCATGGGGAAGCGTCGCGGCGAGGCGGAGCGAGGCGGGGCGGGCGGCGGCAAGGGCGTCGAGGACGGCGGAGAGGGATGCGCCCTTTTGAGAGAAACATGCGCCGGCGTCGGGTTTTGCGCCCTTCTCCCCTTGCGGGAGAAGAGCCTGCCCCGGACTTGATCCGGGGTGGCGCGAAGCGCCGGATGAGGGGTCGCGCGATCTCTCCGGAGAGGCGGAGCCCTTTGCATGAGTTTCATGATCGGCCGTCGCAAGACCCCTCATCCGCCCCTTCGGGGCACCTTCTCCCGCAAGGGGAGAAGGGGGGAGCGCGCGCCCGCCGAGTTTCAAAGGCGGCACCACCACCAGATTCTGGCCTTCGGCGGCGTCGAGCAGGTCGGGGAGACGGAGGAGGCAGTCGCCTTTTTCGGCGCGGCGCTTGCCGAGGGTGAGGAGGCGGGAGAGCCGGCCATAGGCGGCGCGGTCGCGGGGGAAGACGAGGATGTCGGGCGTGCCGTCGGCGAAGACGAGGCGCGCGCCGACGGCGAGGCGCAGGCCGCTCTTGCCCGCCTCCGTCTCCTTGAGCGCGACATGGGCGCGGACAACGCCCGCCAGCGTGTTGCGGTCGGCGATGCCGATCCCGGCCAGCCCCAGCCGCGCGGCCTCGGCCACCAGCTCCTCCGCATGGGAGGCGCCGCGCAGGAAGGAGAAATTCGTCGCGACGCCGAATTCAGCGAAGCGCGTCATGCTCCTCCTCCCCGCCCTCCTCCACAGCGGCGGAAACGCTCGCGACGACGCGATCGAAATTCCGCAGCATGTCGTGTCGGGTGACGACGAGCACGCGGAAACCCTGCGCAAGAAAAGCCCGAAGGGCCGCCGGATCGGGGGCATGAGGCGGTTCGGCCAGCACCACGACCAGCCGCGCGGCGAGGCAGCGGAAGGCGGGCGCGCCGCCGCCCGCCGACGGGACGGCGCGGAAATGCCGGCCGCGGGCCGACAGCGTCAGGACAAGACGACGAAGCCGGCGCTCGGCCGGCGACGCAGGGGGCCGGGACGGCCCCGCGAAGGATGATCGGGTCATGGGAAAAGGTCTTCATGAAAGGAGGCTCCCCGGCTTGCGCCGTTCGAAAGGCCCCGAAGGGCGGCTCACGCCACGCGACGAAACGGACGCTCACGGAAAGGGACGCTCACGCGAAGACGCCGTGCAGATACCAGCGCGGCCGATCGGTCTCGCGGCCGTAGAGACCGTCGCGGAACAGCCAGAAGCGGCGGCCTTCGGCATCCTCCACGCGGAAATAATCGCGGGTCGGCGCACCCTCGGGCGCACGCCACCATTCGGGCGCGATGCGCTCGGGGCCTTCGGCCTTCACCACGGCATGCAGCACGCGACGCAGGCGGAAGCGGACGGGCGGGCCGTCGGGCACTTCGGCCAGCACCTCGACGGGTTCGGGCGGCTCCATGAGCCGGATCGGCCGGGCGGGAGCCTCTTCGGGCTCGGGCAGGAAGATCGACCAGTCCGCCGCGAGCGCCGCCCCGCCGCGCTGCGCGGGGATGAAGGGCGCGGCGCGCTCTGGGACATGCGTGTCGCGAAGGCCCGGGCGCAGCACGCGGCGCGCGCCGAAACGGGCGGCGAGACGATCGACGAGGGCGGCGAGCTCGGCCTCGAAATCCTCGCGCCCGTCGAAGCGGGCGGCCTCGGCGTCATAGGCCTGCGTGGCGCGGGCGGAGAGGCGGATGACGTCGAAGCCGAAGCCGGGATCGAGCGGGTCGGCGAGCGCATCGAGCCGTTCGCGGAAGAGCCGGAGCACGCCCGCAGGATCGCGCAGGGGGCGGCCCGTCTCCACCGACACGCCGCGCACCGCGCCGTCCGCCCGGAAGAAGAGGAGTTCGAGCGCCCGCGCGCCCTCCCCGCGCCGTTCGAGGATGCGGCCGAGATCGGCGGCGAGGACGAGGATCGTGCGCCGCACGTCGTCGGCATGGCCGATGGGCTCGGCGAAGCGCCGCTCGGCGATGCATGCGGGCAGCGCGCGGCGCGGCGAGAGCGGCGCTTCGGCGAGGCCGCGCAGGAGATCGAGCCGGTCGAGAAGCGCGCGGCCGAACCGGGCGGCGAGCGGGGCGCGCGGCCGGGCGGCGAGATCGCCGATCGTCCTGAGGCCGAGATGCGCGAGCGCGCCGTGCGCGGCCGGATCGAGCCGCAGCGCGGCGACGGGCAGAGGCGCGACGGCCTCCGCCTCCCCGCCCGGCGCGACGACGCCGCCGCGCCCGCATTCGGCGACCGCGCGCGCCGCGGCCCCGGTGCCCGCAACGGCGGCGCGGACGGCGAGGCCGAGCCGGCCGAAACGCGCGAGCGCGTCTTCGATCATGTTTCGTTCTCCGCCGAAAAGATGCGCGACGCCGGTGACGTCGAGCAGCAGCGCGTCCTCTCCGTCGAAGCCGTCGAAGGGCGTCAAGCGTTCGGCCCGGTCGGCGAGCGCGGCGAGAAAGGCGCGGTCGGCCTCGGGAT
>CAYNUN010000249.1:0-3755 GCA_964400345.1 uncultured Methylobacteriaceae bacterium | reverse complement strand
GATCGATTCGGCCGTCCGATAAGAGCGGGACGACGAGTTCGTAACCGAAGCGGCTCGAACCCTCCGGATGCTCCTTCGAGCGCGCGAGATGCAGCGTGATGCGCTTGAAACCATGGGGGAGTTGCATGACCCGTGTCCTCCGTCCTCGTCGCCCCGATCATCCCGCCCGAGGCCGCCGTCCGCCTTGATCACGCTCAACCCCGAGCGCTGCCGCGAAGTTCCTTCGCAGTTCGGAATCATTCCAGTTTAGAAACGCTACAAACTATTGATATCGCTACTTTTTTCGTTGACGACCCTTCTCGGGCATGGTTTTTCCACGACATCGAAACCCCGTGACGGAGCCTTGAACTCCGCCCCAGGAGCGAGACATGAAGCTCAAGACCGCCTTGGGCGCGGCGATTGCCGCCTGCGCCTTCGTTTCCGCCGCATCCGCCCGCGAAGTGAACGTCTACACGTCCCGCGAGGCCGATCTCATCAAGCCCGTCCTCGACGCCTATACGCAGGCGACGGGCACCAAAGTGAACCTCGTCTTCATCCGGGACGGCCTCGAGGAACGCGTCCGGGCCGAAGGCGCGAATTCGCCGGCCGACGTGATCATTCTCGTCGACGTCGCGCGCCTCGCGCGGGCGGCGGAACTCGGCGTCACGCAGCCCGTCGACAGCGCCGTGCTGAAGGCCGCCGTTCCCGAGACCCTGCGGGACGCGAAAGGGCATTGGTTCGCGACCACGCTGCGTTCGCGCGTGATCTACGCCTCCAAGGAACGCGTGAAGCAGGACGCGATCACCTATGAGGAGCTCGCCGACCCCAAATGGAAGGGCAAGGTCTGCGTCCGTTCCGGACAGCATCCCTACAATCAGGCGCTGATCGCCGCCGTGATCGCCAAGCACGGAGCCGCGCAGGCGGAACGTTGGCTGGCGGGCGTCAAGGCGAATCTCGCCAAGAGACCCTCCGGCGGCGACCGCGACGTGGCGCGCGACATCCGCGCGGGCGTATGCGACATCGGAATCGCCAATACCTACTATATGGGCCTGATGCTCAACGGTACGGACGCGACTCAGAAGACGTGGGGTGAAGCGGTGAAGGTGCTCGAAAGCCGGTTCGCGGGCGGCGGCACGCATGTGAACATTTCCGGCGCGGCCGTGGCCAAGAACGCGCCGAACAAGGCCGAAGCGGTGAAGCTGATCGAGTTCCTCGTCGGCGAGCGCGCCCAGAACCTTCTGGCCGACGCCAATTACGAGTATCCGGTCCGCGCGGGCATCGCGGCCAATGCCACGACGAAGCTCTTCGGGGCCATCGCCCCCGATGCGACGCCGCTGACCGCCGTCGCGGCGCAGCGCGACGCGGCGAGCATCCTCGCGGACAAGGTCGGCTTCGACCGTTGATCCCCGCACGCTTTCCGCCGAATGCCGTCTCCGGGTCCGCGCGTCGCGCGGGTCCCGGCCCCTCCCGCGCCGTCGTCGCCCTCAAGGCGGCGGCGGTGTTCGGCGTTCTGCTGATCGCGCTGCCGCTCCTCTCCCTCGTCTGGATCGCGATCCGGGGCGATCTCTCGCCCGTCAGGCACGTGTTTTCCGTCGTTCTTCCCGCCGCGACGGCGGATACGGCGATCCTGCTCGCGGGCGTGGGCGTGGTGACGACCCTGCTCGGCGTCGGTGCGGCCTGGCTCGTGACGGCGTTCCGCTTTCCGGGACGCGGCGTTCTGGCCGTGGCGCTGACGCTGCCGCTGGCGGTGCCGACCTACATCATCGCCTATTGCTGGGTGGAGATCCTCGAACCCTTCGGTCCCGTGCAGACGGCCTATCGCGCGCTGTTCGGCTTCACGAGCCGGGCGGACTACGCCTTTCCCGAAGTCCGTTCGATGCCGGGGGCGATCCTGCTGCTCGGCTTCGTCCTCTACCCTTACGTCTATCTCCCGGTCCGCGCGCTGTTCGCCGTCCAAAGCGCGAGCCTGATCGAGGCGGCGCGGACGCTGGGCGCTTCCCCCGCGAAGGTCTTCCGCCGCGTCGCGCTCCCGATGGCGCGGCCCGCGGTGGCGCTCGGCCTGTCGCTGGCGCTGCTCGAAGCGTTGAACGACATCGGCGCGGCGGATCATCTCGGGGTCCGGACCCTCACCGTCACCGTCTACACGACATGGCTGAACCGCGGCAGCCTTCCCGGCGCGGCGGCCTTGTCGCTCGTGCTCCTCACCGTCGTGACGATGCTCATCCTCGTGGAGATCCGCTCGCGCGGCGCACGGAGCTTCGCCTCCTCCGCCAAGAAGCCGCGGCGACAGGATCCCGTCGAGCTGCGCGGCCCCCGCGCCTTGGCGGCGACGGCCGCCTGTGCTCTGCCGCCGCTGCTGGGCTTCTTCATCCCCGCCGCCTTCCTCGCGGTCGAAGCGCTGAAGCGCGGAACGCGGATCGACCCCGGCCTGTCGTCGCAGATCCTCGCCACGATCGCCTTCGCGGGCGCGGCGACCGTCGCGACCGTGATCCTCGGCGCGCTGATCGCCGCCGCCGTCCGCATCGTGCGGGGACGATCGATGTCGGGGGCGGCGCGGATCGCGAGCCTCGGTTATGCGCTGCCCGGCACGGTGGTGGCGGTGGCCATGCTCGGCCCGCTCTCGGGCTTGGACAATCTGATCGCCGAATCCATGAAGGCCCTGTTCGGCGGCCGCTGGGGGTTGGTCCTCACGAGCGCGGGCGTGGGCGTCGTCCTCGCCTATGTCGTCCGCTTTCTCGGCATCGCGGTCGGCGGCGTCGAAGGCGGCTTCGCCCGCGTCTCTCCCCATGTCGACGATGCGGCCCGGACGCTGGGACACTCGCCGGGGCTTCTGATGCGCGACATCCACCTGCCGCTGCTGCGCCCCGCGCTGGCTTCGGCCGCGCTGCTGGTCTTCGTCGACGCGATGAAGGAGCTTCCCGCGACCCTTCTGCTGCGCCCGCTGAACGTCGAGACGCTCGCGACCGCGATCTACGCCCATGCGGGCCGCGGCGTTTTCGAGGACGGGGCGCTCGCCTCCCTGCTGATCGTGCTCGCGGGGCTCGTGCCGATCGTCCTCTTGATGCGGGCTTCGGGCGAAGCCGCCGCCGCGGCGGCGACGCGGCGCGAAACGGGCTCGATCTCCGAAACCGCCGCGACGCAGAGCTGATATATCTCAGGAGACTTGCCCGCGGGCCTGTGGACCCGATACAGCGGGTCGTGCACACTCCGGCGTGAAGCGCGGCCGCGGCCGCGCGCGGAAGATTTTCGGAAAGGACGAGCGTGAGCAACAAGGTTTACCCCGACGCCAAGACGGCGCTCGCCGGCCTCTTGAAGGACGGCATGACCATCCTCTCCGGAGGCTTCGGCCTTTGCGGGATCCCGGAATCGCTGATCGAAGCCATCCGCGACTCCGGCGCGAAGAACCTCACCGTCGTGTCCAACAATGCGGGCATCGACGGCGTCGGCCTCGGCGTCCTGCTCGAAACCCGCCAGATCAGGAAGATGATCTCGTCCTATGTCGGCGAGAACAAGATGTTCGCCCAGCAGTTCCTCGCGGGCGAACTCGAACTCGAATTCACCCCTCAGGGCACGCTCGCCGAGCGGATCCGGGCGGGCGGCGCGGGCATCCCGGCCTTCTTCACGAAGACGGGCGTCGGCACGATCGTCGCCGACGGCAAGGAAATCCGTGAATTCGACGGCGCGAAATACGTCATGGAGCGCGGAATTACGGGCGACATCGCCGTGATCCACGCTTGGAAGGCGGATACCGAGGGCAATCTCGTGTTCCGCAAGAC
>CAYNUN010000248.1:0-3761 GCA_964400345.1 uncultured Methylobacteriaceae bacterium | reverse complement strand
CACGCCCGCACCCGGCGCCGTCATGCCCCCGCCGCGACCGCCGATGATGGGCGGGCTCTACTGAGCTTCAGGCAGCAGCCGGTAGCCGGTAGCCGGTAGCCGGTAGGCAGTAGGCGGTAGGCGGTAGGCGGTATCCCTCCACCGTCATGCCCGCGCATGCGGGCATCCACGTCTCGGGGCCGGGCCCTTTCACTCAGGCTTGCCGTAACCCCCGCCCGTGGGCGTGATCACCGTCACCGCTTCGCCGGGTTCGAGAACGGTCTGGTCGCAGCCCGCGAGTTCCTCGATCCGCCCGTCCTTCCGCCGCACGAGCGTGCGGCCGAGTTCGCCCGGTTCGCCGCCCGCGAGGCCGAAGGGCCGGATGCGGCGGTGGCTCGAAAGGATCGCGCATTCCATCCTTTCGAGGAAACGGATCGTCCGGCTCGTCCCGTCGCCGGAATTCCAACGTCCCCGCCCGCCGGATCCTTCCCGGATATGGAAGTCCTCGAGCAGCACGGGGAAGCGCTGTTCGAGGATTTCCGGGTCCGTCAGGCGCGAATTCGTCATATGGACATGCACGCCCGCGGTGCCGTGCACGCCGGGGCCCGCCGCCGAACCCGAGCAGATCGTCTCGTAATATTGGTGGCGCTCGTTGCCGAAGGTGAGATTGTTCATCGTGCCCTGCGAGGCGGCCATGGCTCCGAGCGCGCCGAACAGGCAGTTCGTCACCGCCTGGCTCACCTCCACGTTTCCCGCCACCACGGCGGCCGGGTAACGCGGCGAGAGCATCGAGCCCTCCGGCACCACGATGCGCACGGGCCGCAGGCAGCCCGCATTCATCGGAATGTCGTCCTCCACCATCACGCGGAACACGTAGAGCACCGCCGCGCGGGTCACGGGGGCGGGCGCGTTGAAATTGTCGGGCCGCTGCGGCGACGTGCCCGTAAAGTCGACGACCGCCTCGCGCTTCTCCTTGTCGATCGTGATGCGCACCTTGATCGCGCAGCCCTGATCCATCGGATAGGTGAATTCGGCGTCATGCAGCCGCGCCAGCACGCGGCGGACATGCTCGGCCGCGTTGTCCTGCACATGGCCCATATAGGCCTGCACGACGTCGAGCCCGAAATCGGCGATCACCTTGCGCAATTCGCGCACGCCCTTCTCGTTGGCCGCGATCTGCGCCTTCAGGTCGTTGATGTTCTGCACCACGTTGCGGACCGGATAGGGCCCGCCCGTCAGCAGCGCGACGGTCTCCGCCTCGCGGAAGACGCCGTTCTCCACGAGCTTGAAGTCGTCGATATAGACGCCTTCCTCCTCGATCCGCGTCGCCCGAGGCGACATCGAGCCGGGAGCGACCCCGCCCACGTCGGCGTGATGGCCGCGGGAGGCGACCCAGAACAGGATGTCCTGATCCGCCGCATCGAAGACCGGCGTGCACACCGTGATGTCGGGCAGATGCGTCCCGCCGCGATAGGGCGCGTTCAGCATGAAGACGTCGCCCGGCCGTATCCTGCCCTCGTTCATGCGGATCACGGTCTCGACGGATTTGTCCATCGAGCCGAGATGCACCGGGATGTGCGGCGCATTGGCGACGAGATCCCCGCGGGCGTCGAACACCGCGCAGGAGAAGTCGAGCCGCTCCTTGATGTTCACGGAATAGGCCGTGTTCTGCAGCGTCACGCCCATCTGCTCGGCGACGGACATGAAGAGGTTGTTGAAGATCTCAAGCATCACCGGGTCGGCCGCGGTGCCGAGCGCCGAGCGACGCTGCGCCTTTTCCGCGCGGCGCAGCACGAGATGGTTCTTCGCCGTCACCGTGCAGTCCCAGCCGGGCTCCACCACCACCGTCTGATGCGGCTCGATCACCAGCGCCGGTCCGCGCAGCCGCGCGCCGGGCGCGAGCTGCCCGCGCAGGAACACCGCCGCCTCATGCATCGCCCCGCCGCTGAAGAAGCGCGTCCGCGCATGCGGGGCGGGGAGGGGGGCTTCCGAGAGCGGCCGTTCCTCCGGCCGGATCTTGGCCCCGCCGCCCACGGCCTCGACGGAGACGGCTTCCACCACCAGAGCCTTGGTCGCGTCGACGAAGCCGAAACGCGCGCGATGCGCCGCTTCGAACCGCGCCCGCATGGCGGCGATCGCGTCCTCGCCGCCTGCCGCATCGGGCGTCGCCACCTCCAGCGTCGTGTCGGTGCCGGCGTAGCGGACATGCGCGCGGACATGGATCGTCACGTCTTCGGGGGCTACGCCCTGTCCCTCGACCTCCGCGCGGCATTGCGCGCCGAGCGTTGCGGCGAGCCGCTCCAAACTCGCGAGCACGGGCGCGGCGAGCGGTTCCTCGACGGCGTGCTGACGCCCCGCGCGGATGTCGGCGAGGCCCATGCCGTAGGCCGAGAGCAGCGAGGAATAGGGGTGGATCAGCACCGTCTCCATCGCCAGCGCGTCGGCGACGAGGCAGGCATGCTGCCCGCTCGCGCCGCCGAAGGCGTTGAGCGCGTAGCGCGTCACGTCGTAGCCGCGGGCGACGGAGATCTTCTTGATCGCCTCCGCCATGTTCGCCACCGCGATGCGGATGAAGCCGTCGGCGACCTCTTCCGGCGTGCGTCCGTCTCCGACCCGCGCCGCAAGCTCGCCGAAGGCCGCACGCACCGCGTCGACGTCGAGCGCCTCGTCCTGCTTCGGCCCGAAGATCTTCGGGAAATGGGCCGGGTCGAGCTTGCCCAGCATCACGTTCGCGTCGGTCACCGCGAGCGGGCCTCCGCGGCGGTAGCATTTCGGCCCCGGATCGGCCCCCGCCGAATCCGGCCCCACGCGGAAGCGCGAGCCGTCGAAATGCAGGATCGAGCCGCCCCCCGCCGCCACGGTATGGATCAGCATCATCGGCGCGCGCATCCTCACGCCCGCCACTTCGGTTTCGAGGACGCGCTCATATTCCCCGTCGAAATGCGCGACGTCCGTCGACGTGCCGCCCATGTCGAAGCCGATCACCCGGTCGAAGCCCGCCTCGCGGCCCGTCTCCGCGAGCGCGACCACGCCTCCCGCGGGCCCCGAAAGGATCGCGTCCTTGCCCTTGAAAAGATCCGCCGCGGTGAGCCCGCCCGAGGACATCATGAACATCAGCCGCGCGCCCGAGCGGTCCGCATCGAGCGCTTCGGCGACCTGCGCCACGTAGCGGGCGAGGATCGGCGAGAGATAGGCGTCCACCACCGTCGTGTCGCCGCGGCCGACGAATTTGATGAGCGGCGAGGTCTCATGGCTCGCCGAAACCTGCGGAAAACCGAGTTCGCGCGCGATCGCCGCCACGCACTTCTCATGCTCCGGCCGTCGATAGGCGTGCATGAACACGATCGCGACGGCCGCGAAGCCGCGCGCCGGCGCGGCGTCGAGGAGGCGGCGGACCGCCGCCCGATCCCGCTCCGTCGCGACCGTGCCGTCCGCGCGGATGCGCTCGTCGATCTCGGCGACCTCCGCATAGAGTTCCGCGGGCTTCACGATCGCCTTGTCGAAGAGCCGCGGCCGCGCCTGATGCCCGATGCGCAGCGCGTCCCGGAAGCCCTTCGTCGTCACCAGCAGCGTGCGTTCGCCCTTGCGCTCCAACAGCGCGTTGGTGGCGACCGTGGTGCCCATCCGCACGTCGCCGATCGCGCCGTGCGGGATCGGCTCGCCGGGCTTCAGGCCGATGAGGTCGCGGATGCCCTGCACGGCCGCGTCCCGATAGGCCTCCGGATTTTCGGAGAGGAGCTTGCGGGCGTGCAGCGCGCCCTGCGGATCGCGGGCGACGACGT
>CAYNUN010000247.1:0-3771 GCA_964400345.1 uncultured Methylobacteriaceae bacterium | reverse complement strand
GTGGGCAAGACCTCGCTGATGCGCGCCGTCGTGGGCCGAAGCCCGATCTCGGCGGGCGCGATCACGCTCGGCGGCGAGCGCATCGACGGGCTTCCCTCTCATGACCGGGCGCGCAAGGGCATCGCCTTCGTGCCGCAGGGCCGCGAGATCTTCCCGCTGCTGACGGTGAAGGAAAATCTGGAGACGGGCTTCTCCCCGCTCGCACGGAAGGACCGCTTCATTCAGGACGAGATCTTCGACCTGTTCCCCGTGCTGAAGACCATGCTCCACCGGCGGGGCGGCGACCTCTCGGGCGGGCAGCAGCAACAGCTCGCCATCGGCCGGGCGCTGGTGACGCGGCCGTCGGTCCTGGTGCTCGACGAGCCGACCGAGGGCATCCAGCCGTCCATCATCAAGGATATCGGCCGGGCGATCGATTACCTGCGGGGCAAGGGCACGATGGCGATCGTGCTGGTGGAGCAGTATTTCGAATTCGCGCGCGACCTCTGCGACGACTATGCGGTGATGGATCGCGGGCAGGTCGTGCTGGCGGGCGACAAGGCGAGCATGGTCGAGAGCGATGTGCGGCGCCGGCTGTCGGTCTGACCGCGATGCGGTACGAAACGCGATTGCACCCGCCGAAGCGCGATCTATGTTGTGGTTTCCCCGCGCGTCGACGGCCCTGCGCGTGACAGGGTCATTGTCGCGAAGCCGAGATTCGAGCCGCCGATGAGCGCCGCCGCACCCTTTTCCCGCATCTCGGCCGCAGCGCCCATGCCCGCCTACATCCGCGCGCGGGGGCGGCTGACGATGCGCTTCGCGCCGACGCCGCGCGGGACGAGGGCCATCTCTTTCTCGGAGACGGGCGGCTACCGGCTCAAATTCCCGAACGGCGCGGGCTGCGAGGCCATGATCGTCAATACCGGCGGCGGGATCGCGGGCGGCGACGGGCTGGTGCTCGAAGCCGCGTGCGAGGCGGGCGCCGTCGCGACGATCTCGACGCAGTCGGCCGAGAAGATCTACCGCGCCCAGACCGATCCGGCGCGGATCTCGGTGGACCTCTCGATCGGGGCGGGAGCGTCGCTCGCCTGGCTGCCGCAGGAAACGATCCTGTTCGACGGGGCGAAGCTCGAACGCCGGGTCGACGTCGAGATGGCGGCGGATGCGAAGCTCACGCTCTGCGAGGCGGTGATCTGCGGACGTGCTGCCATGGGCGAGCGGATGCGGAGCGGGCTTCTCTCGGACAAATGGTTCATCCGCCGGGACGGGAAGCTCGTCTATGCCGACAGTCTGAGGCTCGACGGCGCGATCGCGGACCGGATGGAGCGTGCGGCCGCGGGGAAGGGCGCGGGCGCCTTCGCCACCGTGCTGCGCGTCGGGCCGGACGCGGCCTCCTTCGTCGATCCGCTGCGCGAACGGCTGGCCGACGCCCCGCTCGATTGGGGCGTCAGCGCGTGGGACGGCGTGCTCGCCCTCCGCTTTTGTGCGAAGGACGCCGCCGTTCTTCGCCGTGAACTCGTCACGGTTCTCGCTCATTTCTCGGACTGCGCCGTTCCGCGCATCTGGGCCTGGTGAGGAGAGAGCGATGAAGACGATCCGCAGCTTCAAATGCGTCTATGCGATCGACCGGGAGGCCTGGTCGATCGTGCTCGAACTCGACGCGGGCGAGAAGAAGCGCCTCGACATGGAGGCGGCGAAGATCCCGATCTTCCTGCAGGCCTTCGACGATGCGACCGAGGCGCTCTACGACGAGACCGCGGGCGAAGTGGTGCTGACCTTCGAATATGCGGACCTCGACGACGACGAGGACGACGACTTCGACGAAGACGACTACGACGACGAAGACGACGAAGACGAAGACGAGGAGGCCGAGAAGCCCTCGGCCTCCGGACATCGGAAGACGACATCATGAATCTGACGCCGCGCGAAAAGGACAAGCTGCTCGTCTCCATGGCCGCCATGGTGGCGCGACGACGCCTCGAGCGCGGCGTCAAGCTCAACCATCCGGAGGCGGTGGCGCTGATCACCGACTTCGTGGTGGAGGGCGCGCGCGACGGCCGCTCCGTCGCCGACCTGATGGAAGCGGGCGCGCATGTCCTCACCGCCGATCAGGTGATGGAGGGCGTCGCGGAGATGATCCACGACGTGCAGGTGGAGGCGACCTTCCCGGACGGGACCAAGCTTGTGACCGTCCATGAGCCGATCCGCGGCGCGTCGGGCAGGCTCCTGCCCGGCGAGGTGATGACCGCCGAGGGCGACATCCTGATGAACGAGGGCCGGGAGACGGTGACGCTCACGGTCGCCAATACCCGCGACCGGCCGATCCAGGTGGGCAGTCACTATCATTTCGCCGAAGCCAATCCGGGCCTCGACTTCGACCGCGCCAAGGCGCGCGGGATGCGGCTCGATATTCCGGCGGGGACGGCGGTCCGCTTCGAACCCGGCCAGACCCGCGAGGTGCGTCTCGTCGCGATTTCGGGCGACCGGATCGTCTACGGCTTCCGGCAGGACGTGATGGGGAAGCTGTGAGGGCGGGTCGGGACAGGACCTCTGCGTCCTGGAGGGCGCGGCCTTTCCCTTCTCCCCTTGCGGGAGAAGGGCGCGCGTCCGGCCGTCGTTCAACGAGCCAAGCCATGATATCCTTACCTATCGTAGAAAAGTAAGGAATTCCCGATGACGTCCGCCACAGTGACCAGCAAGGGCCAGATCACTCTCCCGGCCGAGATCCGGCGGGATTGGAACATCGCGCCCGGCGACAAGGTCGAGTTCTACAAGGATCACCTCGGACGCCTTTGCGTCAGGCGCTTCAATGCGGGTCCGCTGGACTTCCTGAACGGCATCCCCGAGCGGCCTGCGCTGGCGGGCGTCGGATCCGACGAGGAAGCCGTGGCGCGGGCCGTTGCGGAACGTGACGCGCGCTCTCGGTCCGAGGCGGATGCGGCATGATCGGTCTCGATACGAACGTGCTCTTGCGCGCGATCACGGCCGATGACCCGGCCGCAACGAGACGCGCGCGCGAGATCCTCGGCGGTCTGAACGAAAGCGCGACGGGCCGGGTCAACGGCGTCGTTCTGGCCGAACTCGCTTGGACGCTGCGGACCCGCTACGGCTACGAGAGATCGGAAATCGCCGACATCGTCGAAGGCCTGATGAGCAGTCCCGCGATCGAGGTGAGCGACCGGGATGCGGTGAGCGCCGCGATCACGCGCTCGCGGGACGAGGCCCTCGACTTCCCCGACGCGCTGATCGGCGAACTCAATCGGGCCGCCGGGTGCGAGACGACCCTTACCTTCGATCGAAAAGCGTCCCGATCGTCCTCCTTCACGCTGATCGCCTGACCCACGGAGCAACCGCCATGGCCACCTCCCTTTCCCGCGCCGCCTATGCGGACATGTTCGGCCCGACCGTCGGAGACCGCGTGCGGTTGGCCGATACGTCGCTCGTGATCGAGGTCGAGAAGGACCACACGATCTACGGCGAGGAGGTGAAGTTCGGCGGCGGCAAGGTGATCCGCGACGGCATGGGCCAGTCGCAGCGCACCAATGCCGAAGGCGCGATGGATACGGTGATCACCAATGCGCTGATCGTCGATCATTGGGGGATCGTGAAGGCGGATGTCGGCCTCAAGGAAGGCCGCATCGCCGCGATCGGCAAGGCGGGCAATCCGGACATCCAGCCGGGCGTCACCATCGTGATCGGGCCGGGGACGGAGATCATCGCGGGCGAGGGGAAGATCCTCACCGCTGGCGGCTTCGACAGCCATATCCATTTCATCTGCCCCCAGCAGATCTA
>CAYNUN010000246.1:0-3782 GCA_964400345.1 uncultured Methylobacteriaceae bacterium | reverse complement strand
ACGAAAGACCGATGCACCGTTGCTCCGGATCTATTGGTACGACGGAGCTTCGGGTCGCCCGACGGCTGAACAAAGCAGTCTAGCGGAGTTGGACGACATCAAGCTCCGCCTCGGTTTCCTGAACAATGCCGGACAGCAGAAGGGCGTAGACTCCCTCATCGTGACGGATCTCGTCGAACTGGCTCGGAACGGATCCTTGTGCGACGCCGTCCTCATGTCCGGAGACGAAGACGTCCGGGTCGGCGTCACTTTGGCGCAAACCTTCGGAGTGCGTGTCCATCTGCTGGGGATTGCGCCCGCCCGTGGCTCTCAATCCCATCAGTTGCGGATGGAGGTCGATACGACGACCGAATGGGGCGTCGATGTCGTCTCTTCGTTCCTCACCTTCGAAGATCCGACGGGGTCGATGGAGAACAAGACTTTGCCGCTCTACGCGGCGGCGGAAAAGGACCGCATCGAAGAGGCCGTGGCCGCCTTCGTTGCGGGCCTGACGGCGCAGAAAGCGCTGGAAGCCAAGTTGTACTTGGAATCGCGGACCGGCTATGATTTGCCGTCGGACATCGACAGGCACCTCCTCCCCAAATGTCGCGACGCGATCGGGAGGAATTTGGACAACGAAGAAAAGAAAACGGTTCGCAAGCTCGCAGCAGCCTCGCTTCGCGAATACAAGGGTTGAACAGGAAACACCCATGCATATTCTCGTCATCGGCGCGGCCGGCATGGCCGGGCGCAAGCTCGTCGAACGGCTCGCCAAGGACGGCACGCTCGGCGGCAAGGCCATCACCAAGGCGACGCTGCACGACGTGATCGAGCCGACCGCTCCGGCCGGCGCGCCCTTCGTCTCGAAGACGCTCGCCTCGGACTTCTCCCTGCCGGGCGAGGCGGAAAAGCTCGTCGTCGAGAAGCCCGACGTCATCTTCCATCTCGCGGCCATCGTGTCGGGCGAGGCGGAACGCGAATTCGACAAGGGCTACCGCATCAATCTCGACGGCTCGCGCCTCCTCTTCGAGGCCGTGCGTGCGCTGAACATGCAGTCGGGCGGGGCCTACAAGCCGCGCATCGTCTTCACCTCGTCGATCGCGGTGTTCGGCGCGCCCTTCCCCGACGCGATCCATGACGAGTTCTTCACGACGCCGCTGACGAGCTACGGCACGCAGAAGGCGATCGCGGAACTGCTGCTCGCCGACTATACCCGCAAGGGCTTCTTCGACGGCGTGGGCATCCGTTTCCCCACCATCTGCGTGCGTCCGGGCAAGCCGAACGCCGCCGCTTCGGGCTTCTTCTCGAACATCATCCGCGAGCCGCTCGCGGGGCAGGAGGCGGTGCTGCCCGTCTCGGAAGACGTGCGCCATTGGCACGCCTCGCCGCGCGCCGCGGTGGCGTTCATGATCCACGCCGCCACCATCGACGGCGAGAAGCTCGGCGCGCGCCGCAACCTGACCATGCCGGGCCTGTCCTGCACGGTCGGCGAGCAGATCGAGGCGCTGCGCCGGGTCGCGGGCGACGCCGTCGTGGCGCGGATCAAGAAGGTGCCGGACGAGGCGATCATCAGGATCGTCGCGGGCTGGCCGCGGAATTTCGACGCGAGCCGCGCGGAGTCCCTCGGCTTCAAGGCCGAGAAGACCTTCGACGAGATCATCCGCGTGCATATCGACGACGAACTGGGCGGCCGCATCGCCTGAGGCGCGCCGATCGCAGGGGACGGGGCGGACGGGCGTCCGCCCGTCTCATCCCCGCAGCGCCTTCTCCACCATCGGTCGCGTCTGTACGACCGCGGCGCCGGGAGATCTGCAGCTTCGCGCGGGCATGCCTTCGCGCAGGATGAGGATCACGGTCTCACGGCCGGGACAGGCGGGATCGGCGCAGTCGATCTCGTTCACCGACACCGTATCCGCCTCGCCGAGCCCCAAGGCCGCGCGGACCCAGCGCGCGATGCGCACGACCGCGTCGGGGTCCGCCCTTTCGCGGCGGAACGGGCCGAGATCGAGGCTCACGGCAGCGTCAGCAGGCCCGCATCGCCTTCGGACGTGCCGAAGAGCATGCGCTTTCCCTGCTTGTCCCAAGCGAGCGCGGTGATCGCGCCCTTCTCCTTCACCGGCGCGCGCACCAGCAGTTCGGCCGCGTCGGTCAGGCGGCACAGCAGAATGCAATTGTCCTCGTAGCCGACGGCGAGCACGAGCGCGCCGGGATGGAAGGCGACGCGGGACACTTTGGCGGGCCGCACGCCGCATTCCCGCGGGGCCTTGCCCATCGGGCCGTCCTTGTCCTTGAACGGCCAGATGATGGCCGCGTCCGCGCCCGAGGTGGCGAGCCATTCGCCGTCATGGGACCAATGCAGGCTGCGGGGCTTCGCGGGATAGCCGGACATGCGCATGTCCTTCTTGTCGGCGAGCCGCCAACCGTGAAGCATGTTGTCCTGCATGGAGGTGACGACGTATTTCCCGTCGGGCGACCAGACGACGTCGAGATGCGAGCCCTTCCAGTTCAGGACTTCGGCCGTCGCTTCGATGTTCGGGAACCAGAGGCTCGCGCCGTTGTAATGCGCCACCGCCAAGCGATGGCCCTTCGGCGCGAAGACGAGGCCCTGCGGCGTCGACGGCGCGTCGAACGTCTTCACCCGGCCCTTGTCGTCGCGCGCCGAGACGCGCTTGCCCGCCGACCATGCGACCGCGCCGGAGGACGAAAGGGCGACGGCGTCGATCCAGCGGCCCTTTTCTTCGCCGAGAAGCTCGGTCGAACCGTCCTTGCGGGTCCGGACGACCCGGCCGTCGTCGCCCCCGGTGACCGCGACTTCGAAATCGATCGCTGCGGAGACGATGCCCGCATCCGGATGGGCCGCGATCTGCTGCGGCGCCCCGTCGACGATGCGGAACAGCGAACCCGTCGCGAGCGCGAGCGTCGGGACGCCGCCGGGAAAGCCCGCCGCGACGACATGGCCGTCGACCGCGATCGGAGCGACGTTCGAAGTGAGCGACGTCGAAGCGGTCACGCGCGGCAGGCCTCGACGGCCGTCTCGATCGCCGCGTGGTCGAGTTCGCGGCCGATGAAGACCATCTTCGACCGCCGCGTCTCGTCGGGCCGCCAGTCGCGCTGGAGATCGCCGTCGAGGATCATGTGCACGCCTTGGAACACGAAGCGCTTCGGCTCGTCCTTGAAGGCGAGGATGCCCTTGCAGCGCAGGATGTTCGGACCCTCGGTCTGCGTGAATTCGTTGATCCAAGGCATGAATTTCTCGGGATCGAGATCGCCCGGCACGGTCACGGCGACGGAGCGGATGTCGTCGGCGTGATGATGGTGATGGCCGGGTTCGAGAAAGTCGGGCTCGACGTCGAGGATCCGGTCGAGGTCGAAGGCGTTCTTCCCGAGCACCGCATCGAGCGCCACGGCGGAACGCTGCGTGCGGTGGAGCTTCGCATAAGGGTTGATCGCGCGGATCTTCGCCTCGACTTCGGCCAGCTCCGCCTCGGTGACGAGGTCGGTCTTGTTGAGGACGATCACGTCGGCGAAGGCGATCTGGTTCTTCGCCTCGGGCGCGTCCTTCAGCCGCTCGCCCAGCCATTTCGCGTCGACGACGGTGACGACCGCGTCGAGCTTGGTGCGGGCGGCGACGTCCTCGTCGACGAAGAAGGTCTGCGCGACGGGGGCGGGATCGGCGAGGCCCGTGGTCTCGACGATGATCGCGTCGAACTTGCCCTTGCGCTTCATCAGCCCGCCGATGATGCGGATGAGGTCGCCGCGCACGGTGCAGCAGATGCAGCCGTTGTTCATCTCGAACACTTCCT
>CAYNUN010000245.1:0-3813 GCA_964400345.1 uncultured Methylobacteriaceae bacterium | reverse complement strand
ATGACGCTCGAAGGCGCGTGGGACAAGCTGCGCACCGACCCGGTGCTGCGCATGATGGTCGTGTCGATCGCCTTCTACGGCATGTCGACGCTCGAAGGCCCTCTGATGTCCATCAAGGCGGTCAATTCCCTCAGCCACTACACCGACTGGACCGTCGGCCACGTCCATTCCGGCGCCCTCGGCTGGGTCGGCTACGTGTCCTTCGGCGCGATCTACTGCCTCGTTCCCTGGCTCTGGAACCGCTCGCGGCTTTACTCGCTCAAGCTCGTGAACTGGCACTTCTGGATCTCGACGATCGGCATCGTCCTCTACATCTCGGCGATGTGGGTATCGGGCATCATGCAGGGCCTGATGTGGCGCGCCTACACCTCGCTCGGCTTCCTCGAATACTCCTTCATCGAAACCACCGAAGCCATGCACGGCTACTACGTGATCCGTGCGCTGGGCGGCCTGCTGTTCCTCGCGGGCGCGGTGATCATGGCCTTCAATCTCTGGATGACGGTGCGCTCCTCGGAGTTCGCGCAGACGAGCGCGACCCGGCCCCGTCTCGTGCCCGCCGAATAAGAGGGAAATCGCGCGATGTCCGTTTGGGCCAAGCATCAGGTCTTCGAAAAGAATTCGATGATCCTTCTCGTCGGCATCCTGATCGTCGTCGCGATCGGGGGGCTCGTGGAGATCGTCCCGCTCTTCTACCTCAAGAGCACGATCGAGAAGGTGGAGGGCATGCGTCCCTACACCCCGCTCGAACTCGCCGGCCGCAACATCTATGTCCGCGAGGGCTGCTACAACTGCCACTCGCAGATGGTCCGTCCGCTGCGCGACGAGGTGGAACGCTACGGCCATTACTCGCTCGCGGCCGAAAGCATGTACGACCACCCCTTCCAATGGGGGTCGAAGCGCACCGGGCCCGATCTCGCCCGCGTCGGCGGCAAATACTCGGACGAATGGCAGCGCGCCCATCTCGTGAACCCGCGCTCGGTGGTGCCCGGCTCGATCATGCCCGGCTATCCCTTCCTCGCGGAGCGCGTTCTCGACCTGCGCGGCGTCGCCGCGGAGATGAGCGTGCAGGCGAAGCTCGGCGTGCCCTATTCGCCGGAGATGATCGCGAAGGCCGCGACCGACATCGTCGCCCAAGCCACGACCGACGACCCCGGCCAGACCGATCTCGCCAAGCGCTATCCCAAGGCGGTCGCGCGCGATTTCGACGGCGATCCCAAGCGGATCACCGAGATGGATGCGCTGGTCGCCTATCTGCAGATGCTCGGCACCCTCGTCGACTTCAAGAGCTACGACCGCAAGGCCGATATCCGCTGACCCGGAGGATCCCCCATGTCGACCTATGAACTCCTCGCCCGTTTCGCGCAGACCTGGGGCCTCGTCGGCTTCGTCGCCCTCTTCGCCGTCGTGCTGGTCTACGCGCTGAAGCCCTCCAACCGGGAACGCTTCGAACAGGCGGCCCGCGTGCCTCTCGAAAGGGACTGATCCATGGCCGCCGAACACGACACCGTCGACGAGGTGACCGGCAAGACGACCACCGGTCACGTCTGGGACGGCATCAGCGAGTTGAACAATCCGCTGCCGCGCTGGTGGCTGATGGTCTTCTACGCCACCATCGTCTGGGGCATCGCCTATGTGGTCGCCTATCCCGCGATCCCGCTGGCGACCACCTTCACCAAGGGCCTGCTCGGCTATTCCTCGCGCGCGAGCGTCGAGATCGAGCTGGAAGGGCTCAAGGCCCTGCGCGGCGAAAGCATGGTCCGCCTCGCCTCCGCGGAGCCCGAGGCGATCCTCGCCGATCCCAAGCTTCTCGGCGTCGCGCAGGCGCTCGGCAAGGCGTCCTTCGGCACCAATTGCGCCCCCTGCCACGGCCAGGGCGCGCAGGGCGCGCGGTCCTATCCCGATCTCAACGACGACCAATGGCTCTGGGGCGGCACGCTCGCCGACATCAAGCTCACCGTCGCCCACGGCATCCGCAACGAGAATCCGCAGTCGCGCGTCGGGCCCATGCCCGCCTTCGGGCGGGACGGGCTGATCCCGAAGACCGACATCCCCCATGTCGCGGCTTACGTGCTGTCGCTGTCCGGCCGGACGGCCGGGCCGGGCTACGACGCCGCCAAGGGCGCGCGGATCTTCGCCGAGCAATGCGCCGCCTGCCACGGCGATACGGGCAAGGGCAATCCGGAGGTCGGCGCGCCGAACCTCACGGCCGACATCTGGCTCTACGGCGGGGACATGAAGTCCGTCGTCGAGACCATCGGCAACGGCCGCGGCGGCGTGATGCCCGGCTGGGCCGAGCGTCTCGATCCCGCGACGATCAACGCGCTGACCGTCTACGTCCACACGCTGGGCGGCGGCCGGAAGTGAGGCTTCGGCGGCCGCGGCCGCCGCAACGAGACCGAGGACCGGCGGTTGCGGCCGCCGGTCGCCGATGAGAGCGATCCCCGCCCCCCCGAAGGGAACAGGCTCCGATGAGCGCGGCCGAGAGACTCCACGACCCCGGCGACGACGCGCCCCTCTATGCGGCGCGCAAGCAGGTCTATCCGCAGTCGGTCTCGGGCAAGTTCCGGACGATCAAATGGGTGGTGCTCTGCGTCACGCTGGGCATCTATTATTTCCTGCCCTTCGTCCGCTGGTATCGCGGGCCGAACGCGCCCGATCAGGCGGTGCTGATCGATTTTCCCTCACGGCGCTTCTATTTCTTCTTCATCGAGATCTGGCCGCAGGAATTCTATTTCGTCACGGGCCTGCTCGTGCTCGCCGCCCTCACGCTGTTCCTGATGAACGCGGTCGCGGGCCGCGTCTGGTGCGGCTATCTCTGCCCGCAGACCGTCTGGACCGATCTCTTCTACGCCGTCGAGCGCCTCGTCGAAGGCGACCGGCGCGAGCGCATGAAGAAGGACGGCGAGCCGTGGTCGCTCGAGCGCGTCGCGCAGAAGATCCTCAAACATTCGCTCTGGCTCATGATCGCCTGGTGGACCGGCGGCGCATGGGTCCTCTATTTCGCCGACGCGCCGACCTTGGTCCGGGACCTCGCGACCTTCCAAGCCCCCGCCGTCGCCTATGTCTGGATCGGCATCCTGACCTTCACGACCTATGTCTTCGCCGGCCACATGCGCGAGCATGTCTGCATCTATATGTGCCCCTGGCCGCGCATTCAGGCCGCGCTCACCGACGAGCACGCGCTCAACGTCATGTATCGCTACGACCGCGGCGAGCCGCGCATGTCGGTCAAGAAGGCGGAGCAGGCGAAGGCCGCCGGGCTGGAGGCGGGCGACTGCGTCGACTGCAATCAATGCGTCGCGGTCTGCCCCACGGGCGTCGACATCCGCCACGGGGCGCAGCTCGGCTGCATCCAATGCGGTCTTTGCATCGACGCCTGCGACAACGTCATGGTCAAGATCGGCCGGCCCGCAGGCCTCATCGGCTACGATACGGACGCGAACGCCGAACGCCGCAAGCAGCTGCTCGAACCCGTCTATCGCGTCGTCCGCCCGCGCACCGCGCTCTATGCGGTGCTGATCGTCGCCGGCGGCGCCGTCATGCTCGCCGCGCTGCTCGGTCGGGCGAGCCTCGGCGTCACGGCCCTGCATGACCGCAACCCCCTCTTCGTGAGGCTCGCGGACGGCTCGGTCCGCAACGCCTACACCGTCCGCCTCGTCAACAAGACGCTCGAGGAGCGCGTCTATCGGCTCGAACTCGCGGGCCTTCCCGAAGGCGCGCGGATCGAGGCGGTCGGTACGCACGCCTCCGGCGAACGGACCCTGATCGCCGAGGTCGGGCCGGACCGCACGCGCGAATTGCGCGTCCTCGTCA
>CAYNUN010000244.1:0-3817 GCA_964400345.1 uncultured Methylobacteriaceae bacterium | reverse complement strand
CAAGCTGTACGAGATCGGCGCCGGCACGAGCGAGATCCGGCGCATGCTGATCGGCCGGGAACTGTTCGAGAAGACGCGCTGAGGTTCAGGGACGGACGAGGAGCTGCAACTCCTCCTCCGCCATCAACGGCTTCGACGCCTCGATCCGGTGCGCGTCGTAGAAGGCTTCGAGCGCGGCTTCCTCATGCGGAATGCGGGCGAATTCGGCCACGATCTGGGAATAGGCCTTTTCCAGCACGGTCGAGCCAGGATCGAGATCCGTGATCATCACGAGGCCCGTCGGCGGGCAGTCGAGCAAGGTGATGCGCAGGTCCGGGCGCAGGCGCTCGAGGATCGGGACCACTTTCCACACATCGCCCGTCCAATAACCGCGGAAATCGGGGTGCGTGCTGCCGACGAACCGGCGCTGCGTCATGTCGAGCGTCATCGGCAGGCAGTCGTGCATGAACACGACCGAACTCGGCCGCATGTGCTTCTCCACGTTCATGAAGTCGCGCAGCAGGAATTCGAAGCGGTGCATCCCGTCGAGAAAGGCGAGGTCGATCGTGCCGCCGAGCGCGGCCTTGGGATCATGCCGGCGGAAATAGGCGTCGCTGGTCGTCTGATACAGAAGACAGGACCGCTTGCCCGCGGTGACGGGGAAGCGAAGCTTGAATTCCGGGTCGATCGAGATGGCGTCGCAGGGCACGGCCGCGAGCGAACGTCCGGTCTGCGTGCCGATTTCGAGGTAACGCTCCGCTCCCAGCACCTTGGCCGTATGAGCGAGGAAATCGACGTAGAAGGCGCCTTGGTGCCGACGGAAGACGGCGGCGGCTTCGGGCGAAGGAGCTGAAACGAGTTCGACGGTCATGCGCAACGATCCGATGAAAACAGGGTCGGGAAAGAACAACGGGACTCACTCTCATTCGACCGGCTTCGTCTTGCAATCCCGTAAACCCGACGCAAGGCTGATATCTCAGAATGCGATGGCAGGGCGGTCGAGACCGCGCTAGCCTTTCAGTTCGGCGCATTCCACGACGATCCTCGAAGGAGACACATATGACGCTCGCTCCGCTCGTTCACGGCAAAGGCGTGTCCATCCCGGCCATAGGGCTCGGGACGTTCCGTGCGGAAGGCGAGCAATGCGCCGAGGCGGTGCAATGGGCGATCGACGCGGGCTATCGCCACATCGACACCGCGGCCATGTACGGCAACGAGCAGTTCGTGGGCGAGGGCGTCCGCGCCTCCGCGACCAAGCGCTCGGAGCTCTTCGTGACGACCAAGGTCTGGTGGGCGGACATCGCGGACGGGGTGCTGCAGGCCACCGCCGAGGCGAGCCTGCGGCGTCTCGACATGGATCATGTGGATCTTCTCCTCATCCATTGGCCGAACCCGCAGGTGCCGATGCGCTCCTCCATCGATGCGCTGTGCAAGGCCAAACGGGCGGGGCTCGCCAAGGCGATCGGCGTTTCGAACTTCACCGTCGCGATGCTCGAAGAGGCGAACGCGCTCGCGACCGAACCGCTCTCGATGCTGCAATGCGAGTATCACCCGATGCTCGACCAGTCGAAGCTGCGCGCGGCGGCGGCGAAGCACGGCATGCTCTGGACGTCCTATTGCCCGATCGGCAAAGGCGTGGGCTTCGGGGAAGGACTTCTTCAGGATCTTGCTGCCAAATACGGCAAGACGCCCGCGCAGATCGTGCTGCGCTGGCAGGTTCAGCAACCGGGAACGGTCGCGATCCCGAAGTCGGTCACGCCGTCGCGCATCAAGGAGAACATCGCGGTGTTCGACTTCGCGCTGACCGACGAGGAGATGCGGGCGGTCTCGGGTCTTGCACGGCCGGGATCGAGGCTGGTGAATCCCGCCTTCGCCCCGGCCTGGGACTGATCGGAGCGGCGTCGACGCCGCGAACGGGGGCGGCGTGTACGTCATTCTATCGAAACTGGTCTGGCTGGTCGTCTCGCCCGTCAACCTTTTGATCTTCCTCGTGATCGCGGGCGGAGCGCTGTGCTTCACGCGGTTTCTGCGGCTCGGCCGAGGACTGGCGCTCGGCGGCGGTCTCGGCCTCGCGCTGATCGGCTTCGTGCCGATCGGGGATTCGCTGCTGTCGATCCTCGAATCCCGCTTCCCCAAATATGTCGAGGACGGTCGGCCGCCGGACGGCATCATCGTGCTCGGCGGGGCGGAGGAGCCGTTCACGGCGCTCGCGCATGACGTTCTCGCGCTCAACGATTCCGCCGAACGCCTGATCGCCTTCGCCGATCTCGCGCGGCGTCATCCGCAGGCGAAGCTCGTCTATGCGGGCGGGTCGAGCGTCGCGCCGGGCCTCGCCGCCGAGGCGGAACTCGTGCGCCGGCACGCGGCGGAGCTGGGCCTTCCGGTCGAACGCGTCCTCTTCGAGGCCCGCTCGCGCAACACCTATGAGAACGCGGTGCTGTCGAAGGCGCTCGCCGATCCGAAGCCGGGCGAGAAATGGCTGCTCGTCACTTCGGCCTGGCACATGCCGCGGGCGATGGGGCTGTTCCGCAAGGCGGGCTTCGAGGTCACGGCCCATCCGGTCGATTATCGCGGCCCGCGATCTCCGGCGATCACGGGCCTTCTCGGCAATGCGGCGGACGGACATCGCCGTTTCGAACGCGCCGCCCGTGAGTTCATCGGCGCGGCGGCGGCGCGCTTGCTGGGCAAGACGGACGAATTCCTGCCGTCCGCTCAGTCGAGCCGGGGCAGCGAAAGGCGATAGACGCCCTTGAAATCGGCCGGGTCGACGGGCTTTCCCTTGCGCAGGACGACGAGACGCCCCTCCTGCGCGAGCCGCACGGCGACGCGGCGCACGGGGATCATCAGCGGTCCCCAGCCGTCGGGATGCGGACCGCCGAGTTCGCGCGCGGCTTCGGACGGGCAGATGCTCTTGTCGACGCCGCGCTCGCGCAGCAGGCGGAGCAGGACGGCTTCGATGTCGTCGGGGGAGGGAGCGGTCATGCGCCGGGTGTGGGGGATTTGTCCGACGAGGGCAAGCCCGAAGAGGGCGATCGCGTCGCGGGCGGATCCTCCGGCTCGTCCGGCACGAGCAGCGCATCATGCGCGGGCGAGGAGAATTGGCGCTGCGCCATCACGATCAGCACGGCCGCCG
This sequence comes from uncultured Methylobacteriaceae bacterium, assembly GCA_964400345.1. Classification (GTDB taxonomy): domain Bacteria; phylum Pseudomonadota; class Alphaproteobacteria; order Rhizobiales; family Beijerinckiaceae; genus JAIXZO01. The sequence continues at coordinate 705 of CAYNUN010000244.1, read as the reverse complement.
TGGTGACGATCAGCACCACCGGGGACACGAACCAGCCGACATAAGCGAGCGCGAAGAAGAAGGCGCGCTGGCCGCGATTGAACTGCCGTCCGGCGTCCGTCAGCATCCCCGTGAGCCGAACGACATGCGCCGCGGCCCGAGGCGTATCCGCCTCGCCGGGCGGCGGCGTGCCGCCGATGAGGATCGCCGCATAGTTGAACAGGCGATAGGACCAGGCGAATTTGAAGAAGGCGTAGACGAAGATCACGACGAGGCCGATGACCTTCATCTCCCATTGGGCCTTGGTCGTCTCGAGCCCGAAGGGCAGATCCCGGAACAGGGTGATGACGTCGTCCGTCACGCGCATCAGGGTGAGCGCGCCGCCGATGGCGAAGAGCGAGGTCGAGGCGAAGAAGGCCGTGCCGTTCTGCAGGGAGGCGTTGATCTGCGCATCGACGATCCTGACGTCGCGCCGCAGCATCGTCTCCACCCAGACGCGCCGATAGCCGTGCATGACGGCGTTCAGGCTGCGCCGACCGAACAGCGAGGATTCGACGGTCTGGTGATAGACCAACCATGCGGTGAGGAAGAAAGCCGCGGCGATCGCGTCGAGAGTGCCGAATCCGAGCATGACCGCAGAATGCGGGCGCGGGCGGAGCGGGGCAAGGGCGAGCCGTCATGGCTGTGCAGGTTCGCTCATTCGCCGTTCGGAAAGATTCCGAGACC
>CAYNUN010000243.1:0-3827 GCA_964400345.1 uncultured Methylobacteriaceae bacterium | reverse complement strand
GCGGCCCACACGCACGCGATGTCGGACGTTGTGGGCCTCTCGGCTGCGCTTTCCGTGCTTGCCCCGGCATCGCATACGCACACGTTGGCAAGCCTGACGGGCGTTTCGATTACCGGGCCGACGACGGGCCAGATGCTCCGCTTCAGCGGCGGAAACTGGACGAACGCCACTCTGGTCATCGCCGACATCTCAGGGCTTTCGGCGGCTCTAACCAGCCTGCAATCCCAGATCAGCGCCGACATCGACGACGGGACTTTCTGATCCCGTCTCGCCTTCCAACACCGCAAACGGGAGAACGCCATGAGCGACCCTATCTTCGGCCTTAACCTCACGCAGATCGACAACGAGCCGCGTCCCGCAATCTACAGCGACATGTCGGTCGTCGGCCTGATCGGGACCGCGCCCGCCGCCGATGCGCTGATGTATCCCATCGACACGCCCGTCTACATCTACTCGGACGAAGTGGCGAAGATTCAGGCTCTCGGCGCGACGGGCACGCTCGGCGATGCCGTGCGCCTTCTGCACGCGCAGCTTGGCGAGTTCCAGATCGCGGCGAAGATCGTCATCGTCCGCGTCGATGCGGGCGCGACGGTCAACGACACCATCGCCAACATCGTCGGCAACGGCACCTCCACGGGCCTCGCGGCCTTCCTGCTGGCTGGTCCCGATCTCGGCATGATCCCCCGCCTGATCGCCGCGCCGGGCTTCACGTCGCAGCGCGTGGCCCCTGCGGCCAATGCCGTCTGCGCCGCTCTGCCGCCGATCCTCGAAAAGCTGCTCGCGCACGCCGTCGTCGATGGTCCCGCGACGGATCAGACCGACGCGATCAACTGGCGCGAGACGATCTCTTCGCCGCGCATCATCCCGGTCGATCCGGCGGTGAAAATCCTGTCTGGCGGCGTCACGGTCGTCTCGCCGATGTCGCCTGCCGTCATCGGCATCGGCGTTCGTCGCGACCACGAGTTCGCTGGTCGTCCGTTCCACTCTTGGGCCAACCAGCCCGTGCAGGGCATCGTCGGCCCGTCCCGTCCGATCAACTTCTCGCTGACGGACGGCGCGACCGAAGGTCAGATGCTGCTCGCCTCGAACGTCGGCATTCTCGTGCGCGGCGAGATGGGCGTGGACACGTCCATCGCTTCCGGCGGCTACGTCTTCGTCGGCACCGACAACGCGGGCGACGACGATCTCTGGCGCTTCTACAACGTCACGCGCGGGCGCGACTACATCCACCTGATGTTCCTGCGGACGCTGCGGTTCTACCTCGGCAAGTTCAACCTGAACGGTCAGACCATTCAGGCGGTCATCAACACGATGAACCTCGCGCTGCGCGATCTGAAGGCCGACGGCGACATCCTCGGCTACCAGATCACGTTCGACCGCGACCAGAACTCGATCAACGATCTGCGCCTTGGTCGCCTCACCGTGAAGTTCGCCGCCGAAGAAGCCCCCGTGCTCCGCTACCTCGGCATCCAGTCGGCTCGCTATCACCCCGCGCTCGACAGCCTGCTCGACGATCTGCTCGCGCAGGTCGGCGTCATCACTGGCTGATAGTAGGAAAGGAACCAGACCATGAGCACGATTTACGTTCTCGAAGCCGTCAACCTGTTCTGCGGCGACCACGACCCGACCGCCTCCAAGCACCTGACGATCACCGAGCTTCAGCTTCCGACGCTTCAGGAGATGTATCAGGACCACCACGCGGGCGGCTCCAAGGTGCAGATCGAAGTCGCCGTCGGCATCCAGAAGCTGGAACCGACCTTCAAGCTGACGGGCTGGGACCCTGAACTGCTCGCGCAGTTCGGCCTCGGCACGGGTCGCTCCCGCGTCTTCACCGCCTATGGCGTCGTGCGGAACAAGCGGACGGGCGAAGCGATTGAGGCGAAGGCGATCATCGAAGGTCGTCTCGGCAGGATCGAAGCCGAAGCGTTCTCGCGCGGCGAGCTTCAGTCCCACGACTACTCGATCAACGAAGTCACGCATTACGAAATCTACTTCGGCGACAAGGAAAAGATTTTCTGGGACTTCTTTTCCACCGACTGGCGCTTGGACGGCGTGTCCCAGAACGACGATGAGCGTCGCATTCTCCGGGTGTCCTGATGACCGACATTCGCGAAAAGCGAATCAAGCTCCGCTTCCCGGTGGAGCATGATGGCGTAGAGGTCCGGGAGGTGGCGATCCGTCGCCCCCGGACCCGCGACGTTCGCCAGATCGAGGTCATCGCGGCTGCCTCCAACACCGACAAGGTGTCGGAGACCATCGCGATCCTCGGCGTTCTGACGGGCCTGTCGCCGGAGGCGCTTGAAGACATGGATTTCGAGGACTTCACGAAGCTCTCGGAGACCATCGCGGGTTTTTTCCCGCAGGCCACGGCGTCGGAGAATGGCGAGGCGTAATCGCTGATTGCGCCGCGATCCTGTCAACGCCCATCACGGCCTTCGATGACATGGAATGGTCGGAGGTCATCCTCTGGCACGAACAAGCCCGGCGTCTTGCAATGGCGTCGGGCGCTAAATAGACGGGGGCCGGGCCGTGGCTAAAACGCTGACTTCACGACTTGTCGTCGAGCTTGTGGATCGCGTCACAGGCCCGGCCCGAAACCTCGGCAAAAGTCTGCTCGGCATCAACGATGCTATGGATCGCCTCAACAGCCGCACGAGCTTCACGTCGCGGCTGGATGAGGCGATTGATCGCAACAACCGCGCCTTGGAAGAGGCGCGTGGTCGGCTGTTCGATGCGGCAGCGGGCTTCTATGCACTCAAGACGGCAATCACGGCTCCCGTCCGTTCGGCGATGGAGTTCGAAAGCGCGATGGCCGACGTGCGGAAGGTCGTCGAGTTCGCGACCGAGCAGGAGTTCGCGGCCTTCCGCAAAGAGTTGATGGCGCTGTCGGACCAAATCCCGGTGTCGGTCAACGGTCTCGCGCAGATCGCTGCCGCAGCGGGTCAGGCAGGCATCGCGAAGGAAGACATCATCGCGTTCACCGAAGCCGCCGCGAAGATCGGCGTGGCGTTCGACATCAGCGCAGACAAGGCGGGCGATGCCATCGCCAAGCTGATGACCGCGCTCAGTCTCACGCTGCCCGAAGCGATCAAGCTCGCGGACGCGATGAACCACCTGTCCAACGCGCAGGCATCGTCCGCAGCCGACATCCTCGACGTGGTGCGCCGGGTGGGCGCACAAGGAAAGATGTTCGGCTTCACCGCCGAGCAGACCGCAGCGTTCGCGTCGGCCATGCTTTCGGCAGGCGCTGAAAGCGATGTCGCGGCCACGTCGTTCCGCAACATGGGCAAGGCGCTGACAAAGGGCGCGTCTGCCACGAAGTCGCAGCGGGAAGCGTTCGAAGCTCTCGGCCTCGATGCGGAGAAGGTCGCGAAGGCGATGCAGAAGGATGCGGTGCAGACCACCGTGTCCGTGCTCGAACTGCTCGCGAAGCTGCCGAAGGAAATGCAGGCGGCGGTGTCGTCGGAACTGTTCGGCGATGAAGCCCGCGCGCTCGGCCCGCTGCTGACGAACCTTGATCTTGTCAAGAAGTCGCTCGGCCTGATCGCGCAGGAAAGCGAATATGCCGGATCGGCGTTCAAGGAGTTCGAGAACCGCAGCAAGACGTTTCAGGCACGGCTTCAGCTGTTCATGAACACCATCGAAAAGCTGAAGGTCGCAATCGGCGATGCGCTGATGCCCGTGCTGCGGGCGATGATGGACCGGATCGAACCGATCATTCAGTCGGTCACGGAATGGATCAACCTGAACCCGGAACTGACGGGCGCTATCATCACGGCGACGGCGGCGCTCGTCGGGTTCAAGGTCGCCATAGCGGCATTGAGCTT
>CAYNUN010000242.1:0-3859 GCA_964400345.1 uncultured Methylobacteriaceae bacterium | reverse complement strand
GGCGCGAAAGCCGGCGGCGCGGGCACGACGGGAATGGCGGGTTCCGCGGGCAGGACGGGCGGGACCGCGAAGGAGGGAGCGGGAGGCAACGGCGCGGGGAAGGCGACGTGGACCTCGGTCGGCTGGATATCGGCCTTGATCAGCAGATCGGAGCCGCCGCCGATCAGAACGAGGTGATCGACCCCGTCGCAGCGCACGATCAGCAGCTTGCGCTCGGCGTCGATCTCCCGCGTTTCGACGATCGAGAGCCGGTGACCCGAGCGACCCTGGTCCCGATCCCGCCGCCGGCCGCGGCTCCGCAAAGCGAATGCGATCGCCCCTGCGACGACCAGAAGAACACCGAACGCGATCGCCCAACCCATGGTTTCAGGCCCGATGATGCCCATCTTCCGCTCCTGTTGGGCGATGTCCGCCCGCGCCGGATGTTGATCGTCGACGGCACGGGTCGGCGTCAAGCGCCCTTGTCGGTGGAGGGGCGCTTTACATCCGGCCGGGACTCGCTCACCTAGTCGAAAGCGAACGTTTTCCTACTGCAGGCGCGGATGTGTTCCCGGGTACCGCGCCCCTTCACGGGATCAGCATGGACGATACCCGCGGCGAAATCGCCACCGGACGGGCACGCCGCCAGGGAAGTCCCGCTCTGCTGCTCGGCCTTGCGGGGGCCCTCGTCGGCGGCGCCGTTGCGCTGTCCTTCGTTTCGGAGGACGCGATCCGGCCTTACGTGACCGGCTTCCTCGCCGTACTGGCGGTGGCGGGCGTTTTCGCGCTCTTCGCCTTCGCGACGGGCTTCATCGTGCCCGCGCGGCGCGGCGGCGGCGACGCCCTCGCCGAAGCGATCGCCGCGGCGTCGAACGAGGGGCTCCTCGTCGCCGAGACGAATGGTCGCGTGCTCTATGCCAACCCCGCCTATCGTCGGCTGGCGGGCGGAGCGCGCACGGGCGAACTCAAGAACGTCGAAAGGCTGTTCTCGGGCGGTGCGGAAGTGTCCGAGGCGATCTATCGGCTTGCTCAGGCGGCGCGGGAGGGGCGGACCGCCGTCGAGGAGATCCGCATGTCGCCGCCCCCGGGCGCGGTCGACGGCGTCGCCTGGTACCGCATCAAGGTACTGCCGCTCTCGTCGACCGAACGGCGGCGTTCGGCGCTGTGGAGCGTGGCCGACATCACGCGCGAACGCCGGCGGCAGGAAAACGTCTTTCAGGAATTGCGGCACGCGATCGATTATCTCGATCATGCGCCCGCGGGCTTTCTCTCCGTCACGGCGGAGGGCGAAATCGCCTATATGAACGCGACGCTCGCGGGTTGGCTCGATCACGATCTCGCCGAAGTCGGCGCGGGCGGGATGCGGATCGAGCGGATCGTGGCGGGCGAGGCGGGCGTGCTGCTCCGCAGCCGTCACGGCGTGCCGGGCGAGGTCCGCACGCAGAGCTTCGACATGGATCTGCGCCGGAAGAACGGCACGGCGCTGCCCGTGGGCCTCATCCATCGAGTCGCCTTCGGCGCCGATGGGACGCCCGGGCCGTCGCGCACGCTGGTTCTCGACCGTTCGAGCGACAAGGACGGGGCCGACCCCCGCCGCGCCGCGGAGACGCGCTTCTTCCGCTTCTTCAACAATGCCCCGATCGCCATCGCCACCGTGGACGCGCAGGGGCGAATCCAACGCGCGAATGCGCGCTTCGCGCATGTCTTCGGGGCCGTTCTCGAAGGTGCGGAAGGGCGCAGCATTCTCGACGCCTTCGCCGTGCAGGAACGCAAGGCGATGGGCGACGCGATCGCCGCGGCGGCCGTCGATCGGGCGGCGGGAGCGCCGCTGGAGATCCGGTTGGCGGCCGGAGACCGCTCGGTCCGCATCTATGTCACGAGCGCCGATGCGCGCGGCGACGCGACGGGCGAAGCCGCCATCGTCTATGCCATCGACACGACCGAACAGCGTGCGCTGGAGGAACAATTCGCGCAGGCGCAGAAGATGCAGGCCGTGGGCGAGCTGGCGGGCGGCATCGCGCACGACTTCAACAACGTCCTGCAAGGGATTCTGGGATATGCGGATCTTCTGCTCGTAAGCCATAGGCCTACGGATCCGTCGTTCCAGGACATCATGCAGATCAAGCAGAACGCGACGCGCGCCGCCGGGCTCGTGCGTCAACTTCTCGCGTTCTCGCGCCGCCAGACTCTGCGGCCGCAGGTGGTGCAGCTCGGCGATCTCGTCTCGGACCTGTCCAACCTCCTGCGGCGACTCTTGGGCGAGAAGATCCCGATCGAGATCCGGCACGGCCGCGACCTCAAGCCCGTCATGGCGGACCCGGCCCAGTTCGAACAGGCGATCGTCAATCTCGCGGTGAATGCGCGCGACGCGATGGGCGAGGGCGGGCGATTGTCGATCCGCACGCGCAATGTGGGCCCCGAAGACTGCGCCGCCTTCAACGATGCGACATTGCCCCCCGGCGATTACGTGCTGGTCGAGATCGAGGACACGGGAACGGGGATCGCGCCCGACGTGCTCGACAAGATCTTCGAGCCGTTCTTCACCACCAAGGACGTCGGCAAGGGCACGGGACTCGGGCTTTCGATGGTCTACGGCTTCGTCAAGCAGTCGGGCGGCTTCGTGCTCTGCGACAGCGTCGTGGGCCGCGGCACGATCTTCCGCATCCTGCTTCCCTGCCACGTGGAGACGGAAACCGCTGCGCCCGTCGCCGAGACGCGCGAGGAGAAGGCGAAACCGGCCTCCGACATGACCGGAGCCGGAACGATCCTTCTCGTCGAGGACGAAGAGGCCGTGCGCGCCTTCGGTGCGCGGGCGCTCGCGCAGCGCGGCTATACGGTGCTCGAAGCCGCATCCGGCGTCGAAGCGCTGCAGGTGATCGAAGAGCACGGCGAGGTCGACCTCATCGTGTCCGACGTCGTCATGCCCGAAATGGACGGACCGTCGCTGCTGCGCGAATTGCGGGCGCGCGGCATCGCCTCGAAGATCGTCTTCGTGTCCGGCTATGCCGAAGACGCCTTCCGCAAGAACCTGCCCGGCGGCGAGGAATTCGGTTTCCTGCCGAAGCCGTTCACGCTGAAGCAGCTTATCGAGACCGTGAAGGGCGCGCTGGGCTGACGGCCCGCACGACGAACGGGCGACGCGTTTTCGAACATGCCGACAACGTGAACAAAAAAAGAACTTTGAGACAAGAACAAAACATGATCATATGGGCCTCGAACCGTTGAGAAGCAACGAATCGTCTGCCATAAGGAGCATGGGCATGTCCCAATCCGCACTCCGACTCGTCGAAGGACATTCCATGGACAAGGCCAAGGCGTTGGACGCCGCGCTCTCGCAGATCGAACGCTCGTTCGGCAAGGGCTCCATCATGCGGCTCGGGCAGAACGACAAGCAGGTGGAGATCGAAACGGTCTCGACCGGGTCGCTCGGGCTCGACATCGCGCTCGGCGTCGGCGGCCTGCCGCGCGGCCGCGTCATCGAGATCTACGGTCCCGAATCGTCCGGCAAGACGACGCTGGCGCTGCACACGGTGGCCGAAGCGCAGAGGAAGGGCGGCGTCTGCGGCTTCATCGACGCGGAACATGCGCTCGATCCGATCTATGCCCGCAAGCTCGGCGTCAATCTGAGCGATCTTCTGATCTCGCAGCCCGATACGGGTGAACAGGCTCTCGAAATCACGGACACGCTGGTCCGGTCGGGCGCGATCGACGTTCTCGTGGTCGATTCGGTCGCGGCGCTGGTGCCGCGGGCGGAAATCGAGGGCGAAATGGGCGACGTGCAGCCCGGACTTCAGGCTCGGTTGATGAGCCAGGCTCTGCGCAAGCTGACGGCGTCGATCTCGCGCTCGAACTGCATGGTCATCTTCATCAACCAGATCCG
>CAYNUN010000241.1:0-3861 GCA_964400345.1 uncultured Methylobacteriaceae bacterium | reverse complement strand
GGCATCACCTTCATCGACACGCCCGGCCACGCCGCCTACACGGCGATGCGAGCCCGCGGCGCGAAGGTCACGGACATCGTCATCCTCGTGGTGGCGGCGGACGACGGCGTGATGCCCCAGACGATCGAGGCGATCAATCACGCCAAGGCGGCCGGCGTTCCGCTGATCGTGGCGATCAACAAGATCGACAAGGGATCCGCCAAGCCCGAGCGCGTCCGGACGGAACTCCTGCAGCACAATGTGCAGGTCGAATCCATGGGCGGCGACACGCTCGAAGTGGAAGTCTCGGCCACACAGAAGCTCAATCTCGACAAGCTGCTCGAGGCGATCTCTCTGCAGGCCGAAGTGCTCGACCTCCGGGCCAATCCCGAGCGCGCCGCCGAAGGCACCGTCATCGAGGCGAAGCTCGATCGCGGTCGCGGTCCGGTGGCGACGGTCCTCGTCCAGCGCGGCATGCTGCGTACGGGCGACATCGTCGTGGCGGGGGCCGAATGGGGTCGCGTCCGCGCGCTCGTCGACGAGAAGGGCGCTCAGGTGAAGTCGGCCGGGCCGTCCGTTCCGGTCGAGATCCTCGGCTTCAACGGCGCGCCGGAAGCGGGCGACCGCATGGCCGTCGTCGAGAACGAGGCCCGTGCCCGCGAGATCACCGAATATCGCGAGCGCCAGAAGCGCGAGCGCATGGCCGTGCGCGCGGGTTCGGCCCGCGGCACGCTCGCCGACATGATGAGCCAGCTCAAGACCGCCGCCGGCCGCAAGGAGTTCCCGCTCCTCGTCAAGGGCGACGTGCAGGGCTCGGTCGAGGCGATCATCGGCGCGCTGGAGAAGGCGGGCAACGAGGAGGTCGCGGCGCGCGTCATGCATGCGGGCGTCGGCGGCATCAACGAGTCCGACATCACGCTCGCTCAGGCGTCGGGCGCCGTCGTCATCGGCTTCAACGTGCGCGCCAACAAGGAAGCGCGCGAGGCCGGAGAGCGGACGGGCACCGAAATCCGCTACTACAACATCATCTACGACCTCGTGGACGACATCAAACAGGCCATGTCCGGCCTGCTCGCCCCGACGCTGCGCGAAGAGCGCCTCGGCGAGGCGCGCATCCTGCAGGTCTTCGCGGTGTCGAAGGTCGGCAAGGTCGCGGGCTGTCTGGTGCAGGACGGCCGCGTGGAACGCGGCGCCGGCGTGCGCCTGATCCGCGACAACGTCGTCATTCACGAAGGCAAGCTGTCGACCCTCAAGCGCTTCAAGGACGAGGTCAAGGAAGTGCAGTCGGGTCAGGAATGCGGCATGGCCTTCGAGAATTATCAGGACATGCGCGAGGGCGACATCATCGAGTGCTACCGGGTCGAAGAGATCCGCCGCTCGCTCTGACGTCGCAGGACCGACATCGCCGGCCCGCCCCCGCCTCGGCGCGGGCGGGCCTTCCGTTTCCCCCTCGAGCCCGGTCCGATCCCGGCACAGGCGGCACGATGAAGAAGAACCGTCCCGAAACGGGCTCCGGCCCGTCCCAGCGGCAGTTGCGCGTCGGCGAACTGGTGCGTCATGCGATGGCGGAGATCGTCTCCCGCGGGAATTTGAACGACGACCTCCTCGCGCGCGTGTTCATCACCTTCCCCGAAGTCCGCCTCAGTCCCGATCTGAAGATCGCCACCGTCTTCGTGACCGTGCACGACGCCGCGGACGAGCAGCCCGTGATCAAGGCGTTGGCGTCCCATCGCGGCGAGATCCGTCGCGAGATCGCGCGGCGCGTGAACCTGAAATTCGCCCCGGACGTCCGCTTCCGGATCGACGATCGGCTCGACGACGCCGCGCGGATCGACGCCATTCTGCGCTCGCCCGAAGTGCAGCGCGACATCCGCAAGCCGCGCGAGCATGACGACGAGGACGGCGAATGAGCGCCCCCAAGAAGCACCGCCTCGACATCAACGGCTGGATCGTGCTCGACAAGCCCGTCGGCATGACTTCGACGCACGCCGTCTCCGCGGTCCGCCGCCTCCTGAACGCGAAGAAGGCCGGGCATGCGGGCACGCTCGATCCGCTGGCCTCCGGCATCCTCCCGCTCGCCTTCGGCGAGGCGACGAAGACCGTCCCCTATGTGGTCGACGGCGAGAAGGCCTATCGCTTCACCGTCCGCTGGGGCATCGAGACCGACACCGACGACACCGAGGGCCGCCCGGTCGCGACCTCGGACGCGCGGCCGAGCGCGGCCGAGATCGAGGCCCTGATCCCGCGTTTCGTCGGCGTCATCGAACAGGTCCCGCCGAAATTCTCCGCGATCAAGATCGACGGCGAGCGCGCCTATGACCTCGCCCGCGACGGCGAAGAGGTCGAATTGAAGGCCCGTCCCGTGGAGATCCACGAGCTGCGCCTCGTCTCTCATTCCGATGACGAGGCGGTGTTCGAGGCGGAATGCGGCAAGGGCACCTATGTCCGCGCCATCGCACGCGACATGGGTCGCGCATTGGGCTGTCGCGGCCACATCACGGCGCTGCGCCGCACCCGGGTCGGACCCTTCAGCGAGATCGACTCCGTGCCTTATGCCGAACTCGAACCCGAAGGCGCCGCGCAAGAGGCGCTTCGCGGCGTCGAGGCGGGGCTGACCGAACTCCCCTGCATCGTGCTGTCTCGCGACCAGTCGGCCCGCATCCGTCGCGGCCAATCCGTGATCCTGCGCGGCCGGGACGCGCCGGCCGAGGGCGGCCCCTATTACGCGGCATGCGACGGCGTAGTGGTGGCCGTCGGCATGGTGGAGAAGGGCGAGCTGGTGCCGAACCGGGTGTTCAATCTGGCGATTTGAGCGGCTTCTTCATGGCAAGGGGCGCGGCGGAGCCGCGCGTCTCGAACCATGCGCCGCGAACCGAGCCTCGGAACCGCGATCCTTCGAGACGGCCCTTCGGGCCTCCTCAGGATGAAGGGTCGGGAGGGCGACCGTAAAGGCAACCTCCTCCCGCCTAGCGTTCCCCCCGTTTTCGTGTATATGTCCGCGCGCGCATCGCTTTTGCGGGGCGCATTCATCCGACCGCGCTGGACGACATCCCGGCCCGGCCGAACCGGCGGCTCGACGCCGCCGCCCTCTTTTCCGAAAGGATCATCCGATGTCGATAACGGCCGAGCGCAAGCAGGAACTCGTCAAGCAGTTCGCCACCAAGGCGGGCGACACCGGTTCGCCGGAAGTCCAGATCGCGATCCTGACCGAGCGCATCACCAACCTGACCGACCACTTCAAGAGCCACGGCAAGGACAACCATTCCCGCCGCGGTCTGCTGAAGATGGTCGCGCAGCGCCGCTCGCTCCTCGACTACGTGAAATCGAAGGACGAAGCCCGCTACCGCACCATCATCGAAAAGCTCGGCATCCGCCGCTGATCGATCCGAAAGGCCGGGCGCATCCGCTCCCGGCCTTTCTTCACCGCGGTCGGGGCCGAAGCTCCGCCGCACCACCCCGAGCGCTCCCGCCGGGAGCGCCCCTGCCCGGGCCCGACGGTCATGGCAGGATTGCCGGAGCCTCTCCGCGCCGCGCGCGAAGATCGGGGGGCTCCCGCCGTCTTGCTCATGGCGTCGGTCCGGGCCGTCCGTGTCCGCACGAGAAAGACCGAACATGTTCGATACCCAGAAGGTCGAAATGAACTGGGCGGGGCGCAAGCTCACGCTCGAAACAGGCCATGTCGCCCGTCAGGCCGACGGCGCGGTGTTCGCCACCTACGGCGAGACCGCCGTGCTCGCCACCGTCGTCTCCGCCAAGGAGCCGAAGCCCGGCGTCGACTTCTTCCCGCTGACCGTGAACTACCAGGAAAAGGCGTTCGCGGCGGGCCGGATCCCGGGCGGCTACTTCAAGCGTGAAGGCCGTCCCTCCGAGAAGGAGACGCTG
>CAYNUN010000240.1:0-3878 GCA_964400345.1 uncultured Methylobacteriaceae bacterium | reverse complement strand
AGGTACCTGCGGCGCGGTGGGCTGCTGTTCGAGCTGGCGGAGCTGGTCGAGCACGCCGCCGCCCTGCGAGGCGGGAGCGCGGGAGGCCGCGTCGTCGATGATCGAGCGCGGCGCGCGGTCCGACGCCGCCATCACGCCCAAGATCAGCGACGTCGAAAAGAACACGGCCGCGAGGATCGCCGTCGTGCGCGTCAGCATATTGGCTTGTCCGCGGCCCGTCAGAAAGCCGGACGTCCCCGAGGATCCGCCGAGGCCGCCGAGCGCTCCGGCATCCGAGCGCTGCAGCAGAATCGCGCCGACGAGCGCGACGACGACGATCAGATGGACGACGATGACGACTTGCTGCATGGGGCTCGCACTCTCGAGCGTCCGCGAAGGACGCAAATCCGCGACCGCGGGCGTTTAGCACGGCGCACGCCGAGGCGGAAGGGGGATGAGTTCGCCCGCCGCATTCTCCCGCCCGCCTCTTCGTTTGACCTTCGCGCGCCGGCGCGGCAAGGCTTGTGTCCATGAACGCCGCAGCGAAGCCCTTGGTCGTCGCCGTCGTCGTCGCGGGCGGCAGAGGAATGCGCGCCGGCGGCGGCCTTCCGAAGCAGTTCCGCACGGTCGGCGGCCGGAGCGTGCTGGCGAGGTCGCTCGCCGCCATGCTCGCATCCGAACGCGTCGGCCGGGCGATCTGCGTTCTGCACCCCGACGACCGCTCCCTCTATGAAGCGACGCTGCGGGAACTGCCTCCCCTGCTGCGGGCTCGGCTCGCGGAGCCCGCCCCGGGCGGCGCGACGCGGGCCGAATCCGTGCGCAACGGGCTCGAGGCGGTCGCGGCGCTGGGCGGCGCGGAGATCGTGCTGGTGCATGACGCGGCCCGCCCCTTCGCCTCGCCCGCTCTTCTCGCGCGTGCGATCGAGGCGGCGGAACGCCGAGGCGCGGCGGTTCCGGGCGTCGCGGTCACCGACACGCTGAAATCCGTCGCCGCGGACGGCGCGATCGCGGGAACGGTCGACCGGACGCCGCTGCGGGCGGTGCAGACGCCTCAGGCCTTCCGCTTTCCCGCCCTGCTGGACGCGCATCGTCGCGCCGCGGCGACGGGACGCGACGATTTCACGGACGACGGCGCCGTGATGGAATGGGCGGGCCATGCGGTCCATGTGTTCGAAGGGGAGCGCTCCAACATGAAGCTGACGACCCCGGAGGATTTCACCGAGGCCGAAGCCCGCTTCGCCGCGGCGCGCGAGACGCGCACGGGCATGGGCTATGACGTCCACGCCTTCGGCGAGGGCGACCATGTGATGCTGGGCGGCGTGCGCATCCCGCATGACCGCGGCGTGAAGGCCCATTCGGACGGGGACGTGGTGCTGCATGCGCTGACGGACGCCGTGCTCGGCACGATCGCGGACGGCGACATCGGTTCGCATTTCCCGCCCTCCGACCCGCAATGGAAGGGCGCGTCCTCGGACCGCTTTCTCGCCCATGCGGCGGCGCTGCTCGCGGCGCGCGGCGGGCGCATCGTCAATTGCGACGTCACCGTGGTCTGCGAAGCGCCGAAGGTGGGTCCGCATCGCGACGCCATGCGGGAGCGGATCGCCGCGATCTGCGGCATCGCTCCCGACCGGGTCGCGATGAAGGCCACCACCTCCGAGCGCATGGGCTTCACGGGCCGCAAGGAAGGGCTCGCGGCGCAGGCGATCGTCACCGTCACCCTCCCCTCGGAGAACGCATGATGTTCGACGACACCTTCACGGCGCGCGCCGCCTCGCTGCTTGACCTCTGCCGCGGCAGGAAGCTGAAGATCGCGACGGTGGAAAGCTGCACGGGCGGCCTCGTCTCGGCGCTGCTCACCGAAGTGCCCGGTTCGTCGGATGTGGTGGAGCGCGGTTTCGTCACTTATTCCAACGCCTCGAAGGCCGAGCTCGTAGGCGTCCCGCCGGAGCTGATCCGCGAACACGGCGCGGTGAGCGAGCCCGTGGCGCTGGCGATGGCCGAAGGCGGCCTCGCCCGCTCGAAGGCCGACGTCGTCGTGGCGATCACGGGCGTGGCGGGCCCGGGCGGCGGGACGGCGGCGAAGCCCGTCGGCATGGTCTGCTTCGCCATGGCGCGGCGCGGCGGCACGGTGCGGGCGCTGACCCACCGTTTCGGCGATCTCGGGCGGACGGAAGTGCGGCTGCAGGCGGTCGATGCGGCGCTGGTGCTGCTGAGGGAAGGCGCCTCTCAGCCGTAGACCTTGTTCGCGCGCTCTTCGAACGCTTCCGAGAAGCGGCGGAACGCGTGGTCGAACATCGTGCCCATCAACAGGCCGAGCGTGCGGCTCCTGAACTCGTAGTCGATCCAGAATTCGACCGTACAGCCCGCGCCGTCCTCCTTGAACGTCCAGCGGTTGTCGAGCCGGCTGAAGGGGCCGTCGACATATTCGACGAGGATCTTGAAGCGCGGGCGATCGAGCGTGACGCGGCTCGTGAAGGTCTCGCGGATCGCCTTGAAACCGACGGTCATGTCCGCGACGAGCGTCTCCACGCCCTCGTCGGTGCGGCTGCGCCGCTTGATGCGCAGCGCCTCGCAGAGCGGCAGGAACTCCGGATAGGACTCGACGTCCGCCACGAGGTCGAACATCTGCGCGGGCGCATGCCTGACGCGGCGGGATGATCTGAAGCTGGGCAAGGCGGTGCGGCCGTCGTGCGTTTCCGTGAAAAGGCTGCGCGCCTTAGCACGGGAGGGCGCGGAGGGGAAATGGGGGCGAACGGTTCGGTCGACCGTTCCGTCGAGCGGCGGCGGTCCTCTAAGTGAGGGAATCAGACGTCACCCGCCGGGCCGCCGGGCTGCGCCGGCGGTCCCCGCCTCAGGATCTCCATGACTCGCCGCGGCGATGAGGGCGGCGACAGGACACGGCAGCAGACCCCGCTCAGGACCGCGGCGAAGAGACCCAACAGCAAGGAACCGTGGGTCGACAGCATCGCGCCGGGAAGCGGCGGAAGCGAGCGGGACCCGGCCGAAAGGAGAACGAAGGCGAGGCCCAGCAACGAGACGCAGGCGAAAATGCTCGTTTTGTCGGATGCCGTGCGGTTCCAACTCTCCGACAAGGAATCCTTGATCGACAGGCCCGATGCCAGCAGCGCAGGGGCGCAGACGATGCGACCGGCGACATAGAAGAGGCCGAGAAAGATCACTACGGGTCCCCCTGCAATCAGCGCAAAAGCGAGGAAGCCCGCGCCTCCATGCCCCGCCATCATGCCGCCCATGAAGGAGCCCATGGAGACGGTGGAAGCCGCGGCGCCGACCAAGGAGAGGATGACGAAGATCTTGAATTGGTTCGCCACCATCGTCGCGTCGAAGACGAGCTTCGTCGGAACGCCTTGGGCCGCCTCCCGCGCCGCATGCAGCAGGAAGCCCATCCAAAAGAAGCCGACGAGCCCCGCGAGCAGGAAGTCATAGGGTGCCGGGATCACGGAAAAGGCCGAGGCCGAAGCGGGCGGCATGCCTTGCATCTCCGAGAACGCAGCGCGAATCCGAAGCTCGACCGTAAAGATCGTCACCTGATGGAGGACGGCGAAAAACAGGAGCAAGAACCATCGCCGCCGGATCGCGTCTGCCGTTTCGCGCAGGGTCGAAAACATGATCGGACCGAAATGCATGGCGGCGCTCATGAGCCTAAAACGGATTGCGCAATGCTGCGATGATGCCACGAGCCGGTTCGGGTGTCGCCTATCGTGGAAGCCTTGGCACAGCCATGCCGGGCGACGAACGATGGACCCCCGTTCGGTCATTGCCGTGCGAGTTCTCGAATTCGCCGGTCGCCTGTCCGGTGGTGTCATCCCGGCCGGAGCGCAGCGGAGAGCCGGGATCCGGAAAATGGCGGCAGCCGGTCCCGAGACCGGCCGAAGTGCTGG
>CAYNUN010000239.1:0-3880 GCA_964400345.1 uncultured Methylobacteriaceae bacterium | reverse complement strand
CAGGTCTCGAGGAAGTCGCCGTGCTCGGCCAGCTGCTCGATCGGGTAGCCGCGATAGAGCAGGACGCCCTCGTCGCCGTCGATATAGGTGATCTTGGACTCGCAGCTCGCCGTAGACGTAAAGCCGGGGTCGTAAGTGAACATGCCCGTCTGGGCATAAAGCTTCGCGATATCGACGACGCTGGGACCGATCGACCCGCTCTTGACGGGCATTTCGACCTTCTTGTCGCCGACGGAAATGGATGCGCTCATGACGGGACCCTCAGACGGAAGTTGACGCCCGCGCGCCTCGTTCGGACGTCTTCCCGAAAACCGGAATTCACCCGGTTTTCGAGGGGCTTTCCGGGGTGACCCGTCAGGCCCGTGCGTCTTTCACGGTTTTCGCGGAAGCTCGGTCGTTGCTAGCCCAATTCCGACAGGGGTTCAACCGCGCCTAAAGACGAGCCGCCCCGCGTCAGGCGACGGCGCGCTCGGCCTGATCCGCGAGGCGGGCCAGCGTCTCCGTGCGGCCCAAGACGGCCATGACGTCGAACAGGCCGGGCGAGGTCGACCGGCCCGTCAGAGCGGCGCGCAGAGGCTGCGCCACCTGGCCCAATTTGACGCCCGCCGCTTCGGCCTCTTCGCGCACCGCCCCCTCCGTCGAAGCGGTCGTCCATTCGCTCAGGGCCTGAAGGCGGGGCATGACGCCCGCGATGCGGCCGCGCCCGGCTTCGTCGAGAAGCGCCGCGGCTTTCGGCTCGATCTGCAGCGGGCGCTGCGCATAGAGGTAATAGGCGCTCTCGACCAGTTCCACGAGCGTCTTGGCGCGCTCCTTCAGGCCGGGCATGGCGGCGAGGAACTTCTCGCGCAGCTCGGGGGACAGCGAGGTCGGCCAACCCTTGTCCGCACCGACGACGGGAAGCAGATCGTCGATCGCGCGGACCAGCGTCTCGTCGTCCGAGGCGCGCATGTAGTGGCCGTTCACATGTTCGAGCTTGGCGAAGTCGAAACGCGCGGGAGAGCGGCCGATCGCGTCGAGATCGAACAGGGCGATCATCTCGTCGGTCGAGAAGAATTCCTGATCGCCGTGGCTCCAGCCGAGACGGACCAGATAGTTGCGCAGGGCGGCGGGCAGATAGCCCATCGCCTGATAGGCCTCGACGCCCAGCGCGCCGTGGCGCTTGGACAATTTCGCGCCGTCGGGGCCGTGGATGAGCGGAATATGGGACATGGAGGGCACGTCCCAGCCGCAGGCCTGGTAGATCTGCGTCTGGCGGGCGGCGTTGGTGAGATGATCGTCGCCGCGGATGACATGCGTGACGCCCATGTCGTGGTCGTCCACGACGACGGCGAGCATATAGGTGGGCGTGCCGTCCGACCGCAGCAGGACGAGATCGTCGAGATCCTTGTTCTGCCAGCTGACGCGGCCCTGAACGCGATCCTCCACCACGGTCTCGCCTTCGAGCGGGGCTTTGAGGCGGATGACGGGCTTGACGCCCGCGGGCGCTTCGGACGGGTCGCGATCGCGCCAGCGGCCGTCGTAGCGCATGGGCTTTCCTTCGGCGCGGGCCTTCTCGCGCATTTCGGCGAGTTCTTCCTGCGAAGCGTAGCAGTGATAGGCCTTGCCCTGCGCGAGCAGCATTTCGGCGACTTCCGCATGGCGCGCCGCACGGGAGAATTGGTAGACGACCTCGTCGTCCCAAGTGATCCCCAGCCAGGTCAATCCGTCGATGATCGCCTTGATCGCGGAGTCCGTGGAACGCTCCCGGTCCGTATCCTCGATGCGCAGCAGCATCTTGCCGCCGAAGCGCTTGGCGTAGAGCCAGTTGAAGAGCGCGGTCCGCCCGCCGCCGATATGCAGATAGCCCGTCGGGGAGGGCGCGAAGCGCGTGATCACGGGAGCGGACATCGGACCCTCTGAAACCTGAAGTTGCTGATCGCCGGAAACGCGACCCGGCGGTGCCGGCCGGTCGGGCGGGCCTCCTCTAGCATCGGATCCGTCCGAGGTTAAGGGCGGCATCATGCAGGACGGCTCGAAGGGGGCGCTCGGCGCTCGGGCGCAGGCGTCCCGGCGGGTTCTCTCCTTTGCCTTCGATCGGGAGACCGCGGCGCTCGCGGCCGCTGCCGCTTTGGTGCGGGAGGAGGAGGCACGGCGCTTCTTCCTCTGGATCGCGCCCTGCATGATCGCGGGCGTGCTGCTCTATTTCGGCGCGTCGGAAGAGCCGGGCTTCACGGCGGCCGGCTCCGCCTTCGCGGCGGCGATCGTGCTCGCGGCGGCCTCGCGCGAGCGTTTTCGCGCGGGATTTGCGCTCGGCGTCGGGGCGGCCGCGGTCGCGGCGGGCTTTCTGTTCGCCGTCCAGCGCGGCGCGTCCGTCGCGGCGCCGGTCCTGCCCGAACCGCGGGCGGGTCGCATCGAAGGGGTGATCGAGGAGTTGGACCCGCGCGGAAAGGGCGCGCGGCTGCTCGTCCGCCCCATCGCGATCCAAGGCGTCGCGCAGGCGGATCTGCCGTTCCGGATCCGCGTCGGCATCGCGACCATGCCGGACCTCGCGGCGGGCGACCGCTTCACCGCGACGGGGCGGCTCCAGCCTCCGCCGACGGCGGTGCGGCCCGGCGGCTACGATTTCGCGCGGGACGCCTATTTCCGGCGGATCGGCGCGGTCGGATCGCTCGTCGGTCGTGTGGAGAAGCTCGACGCGGTTTCGCTGCCCTTCGGGTTCCGCTTCTTCGCGGCGGTCGACCGCGCACGGAACGAACTGACCTTCCGCATCGCGGACGCGATCGGCGGGCAGAAGGGCGCGGTCGCCGCGGCGCTCGTCACGGGCAAACGGGGCCTGATCGACGAGGAGACCAACGACGCGCTGCGCGCGGCGGGCATCTATCACGTGGTCTCGATCTCGGGCCTGCATATGGCGATCGCCGCCGGGCTCGCCTTCTGGGCGCTGCGGATCGGCTTCGCGCTCGCCGCCGGGCCCTCGATGCGGTTCCCGGCGAAGAAATGGGCCGCGGCGGGCGCGATCGTCGCGGCGGTCGCCTACGGCATCTTCGCCGGGGCGGAGGTGGCGACGCAGCGCGCCATGCTGATGACCGTCGTGTTCTTCGGAGCCGTTCTGATCGACCGCGACGTCATCTCCATGCGCAATCTCGCGCTGACCGCGATGGTCATCGTCGCCCTCCAGCCGGAAGCGGTGCTGTCGCCGGGCTTTCAGATGTCCTTCGCCGCGGTGGCGGGCCTCGTCGCGGTTTATGAAAGGCCGCCCGGCGCGCCGGAAAAGCGGCGCCCGGAGGAGGCCGACGGACCGCCGCCGGGATTGCTGCGGCGTGCGGCGCGGAGCCTTCGCAAGGTCGCGATCGCGCTCGCGGTCACGACGCTCGTGGCCCAGGCCGCGACGTCCCCCTTCGCGCTGTTCCATTTCCATACGGCGCAGCTCTACGGGCTGATCGGCAATGCGCTGGCGCTGCCCTTCGTCTCCTTCGTGGTCATGCCCGCCGCCTTCATCGGCGCCCTCCTCACGCCGCTCGGCTGGGACGGGCCGGTCTGGACGACGATGGGCTACGGCGTCGAGATCATGCTCGAGGTCGCGGTGATGGTGGCGGCTTGGCCCGACGCGGTCCGCGCGGTGCCCGCCTTCGGCGTCGGACCGCTCCTGACGATGACGGGCGGCTTCCTGATGCTCGCGCTGTTCGTGTCGCCGATCCGCTTTTTCGGCCTGGCGCCGCTTGCGGCCGGGATCCTGCTTGCGGCCCATGGCGAGCGACCGGACGTCTTCGTCGACCGCGGGGGCTCGGCGGTGGCGGTGCGGGGCCCCGACGGGCGGCTCGCCGTGGCGGGACGTTCGCTGAGCGCGTTCGGGCTGGAGCAATGGCTGAGAGCCGACGGCGACATGCGCGACGTGGAGGAC
>CAYNUN010000238.1:0-3882 GCA_964400345.1 uncultured Methylobacteriaceae bacterium | reverse complement strand
GAAACGCGTGCCGAGACCGGCGACGGGGAAGACGGCCTTGCGGATCTTCTTCATTCTTCGAGGCTCTCTTTCGAGCTGGGGCGTTCCCGGCCGAACCGCGGGTTCGACCGCAGCGGGTTTAAGCCAAAACGGGCGCGACGCAAATCGTCGCGGGGTCGAAGGTCGCCCTTCGCGGCAAGGATTCGACAAACTCTTGAGGATAGGAGGAGAGACCTGACCGCCCTCGTTCAGCGTAGTGCCATGATCCGTCGACTTCTCCTCCTGCCCGCCCTTCTCCTCCTGCTCGCGGCCCTCCTTCCGTCGGGGGTCGCGCCCGTCCGGGCGCAGGATGCGGTTTCCCCCGAATTCGCGCGCTTCGTCGCCGACCTTCGGGTCGAGGCGAGGCAGCGCGGGATCCGGCCCGCCACCTTCGACGCCGCCATGAAGGGCATCACGCCGGACCGCTCCGTCGTCGCGTTGACGGAGCGCCAATCGGAATTCGTCAAGCCGATCTGGGACTATCTCGCGGGCGGGATCGGCGGCGGCCGAATCGAGCGCGGGCAGCGGCTCCTCGCGACCCACGCGGCCGCGATCGGCGTGGTCGAGAGGCGCTTCGGCGTCGATCGCGGCGTGATCTTCGGCATCTGGGGCATGGAGACGAGCTACGGCGCCGTGACGGGCGACAAGGACGTCATCCGCTCCCTCGCATCGCTCGCCTTCGTCGGTTTCCGCGGCGACTTCTTCCGCAACGAATTGATGAGCGCCCTCGAAATCCTCGATCGCGGCGAGGCGGCCCGGTCGGCGCTCAAGGGCTCATGGGCGGGCGCGATGGGTCAGACGCAATTCATGCCGTCCAATTTCCGCACCTATGCCGTGGACGGCGACGGCGACGGCCGGCGCGACATCTGGACCAACATCCCCGACGCCTTCGCCTCCACCGCGAATTATCTGCGCGGGCACGGTTGGGAGCCCGGCCTGCCCTGGGGGATGGAGGTGCTTCTGCCCCGCGGGTTCGACCATCGCCTGCGCTCCGCGACCTTCTCGGACTGGACGCGGGCGGGCGTCCGCCGGGCCGACGGCGGCGCATTGCCCGCGGCGGGGGAGGCGCGGCTCTTCTATCCGGCGGGCGCGACCGGGCCGATCTTCCTCGTCACGGCCAATTACGACGTGATCAAGCGCTACAACGCGTCGGACGCCTACGCCCTCACGGTCGCCCATCTCGGAGACCGGATCAGAGGCGGCGGGCCGCTCAGGGCCGAATGGCCGAAGGACGAGCCGCAGCTCGGACAGGCCGAACGCGTCGAGGTGCAGCGGCGGCTCGCCGCGCTCGGCTACGACGTCGGCGAACCCGACGGCCGCATCGGCAGCCGCACGCGGGAGGCGTTGCGCGAGTTCCAGGAAAAGCGCGGCCATCTTCCCGACGGCTGGCCCACCCCCAAGATGCTGCAGGCGCTGCGCGCGGCGCGGTGATCCCGGCCTGATCCCCCTCTTGAAGCCCGGAAAACCTCCACCCACATCAACTCCGTGCAGGCCCGATGCGGCTGCACTTTCGACGGATCCGGCCGATGTCGGCGGGTCCGCCGCATGTCGCTTCAGAAGGAGGATATGCCATGCGTCAATATGATCTTTCCCCGCTCTACCGTTCCACGGTCGGCTTCGATCGGCTCTTTTCGCTGCTCGACCGCCCCGGCGAGGCCGATATGTCGAACGGTTATCCGCCCTACAACATCGAGCGCACGGGCGAGAACGCCTATCGCGTCTCCATCGCGGTCGCGGGCTTCAAGGACGAAGACCTGACGATCGAGACCAAGGAGAACGTGCTCGCCGTGCGCGGCGAACGGAAGACGTCCGAGGATCGCGCCGGCGAGATGCTCTATCAGGGCATCGCGGCCCGCGCCTTCGAGCGACGGTTCCAACTCGCCGACTACGTCACGGTGAAGGGCGCTGCGCTCGAAAACGGTCTCCTGCACGTCGAACTCGTCCGCGAGGTGCCCGAGGCCAAGAAGCCCCGCCTGATCCCGATCGCCTCCGGCCGCCCGGCCGTGGAAGGCCGCGCGGAAGCCGCGTAAGCGGGATCGGGACTTGAGGAACGGAAAAGGGCGCCGCGAGGCGCCCTTTTTCTTGGGATGATCGCCACGTGCTCGCGTGTCATCCCGGGCCGCGAAGCGGACCCGGGACCCGGAAGACGGTCGGGCGTCGAGCGGGTCCGAGATTTCCGGATCCCGGCTCTCCCCTTCGCTCCGGCCGGGACGACACCGAGGGTCAGACCCCCGAAAGCGCCGCCGTCGCCGGCTCGATCCGGGCGATCTCCTCCGCAGTCGGCGGCAGGAGCGGCAGCGGCGGGTCGCCCGAGGCGAGGCCCAGCCTCTGCGCGATCACATGGACCACGCGATAGCTGCTCGCCTGTTTGAACAGGTCCCACATCGGCGCGAAGGCGGCCTCGATGCGCGCGACCTCGGCGCGGTCGCCCGCAAGCGCCGCGCGGGCCAGCTTCAGCGTCGGCTCGGGCAGAATGCCGCCGATCACGCTGTACCAGGCGACGCCGCCCGCCAGCAGGCAGCCCGCCGCATTCCAATCGCCGCTGTAGCCGATCGCGAATTCGGCCGGGACCAGCGGGCGCAGCGCCGCATGGCGCGGCCCGATCTCCGCCGCCGGGAGGCCGGGATTCTTGACCGCCTTGATCCCCGGAACCGCGGCGAGCCGCGCGATCAGCGCGTCCGAAAAGCTGAAATGCGTCGTCGACGGATTGTTGTAGATGCAGAGCGGAAGCCCCGTCGCGCCCGCCACCGCCGCGAAATGGCGGAAGACCTCTTCGTCGCGCAGCGGCGTGTAGGAGACCGGGGCGAGGAGCAGTCCGTCCGCGCCCGCCGCCTCCGCATCCTTCGCGAGCCGGATCGCCTCGTCGGTGCGCATCGCGCCCGTGCCGACGATGATCGGCGTGCGGCCCTTCACCGCCTCCACGGCGGCGACGACGGCGCGTTTCCGCTCCTCGCGGTCGAGAAACATATAGGACCCGGTCGAGCCGAGCAGGCCGATCGAGTCGACCTTCGCGGTCACGAGCCGTTCGACGAGGCCCGCGAGTTCGTCGGTCTTCACCCGCCCGTCGGCATGCGCCGGCGTGATCGGAAAGGCTGAAAGTCCGTGGAACATCAACCTTACTCCGCCGCCGTCCGGGTCAGCGCGCCCTTCGCGACCGCGATCACGCGCTCGATCTGTTCCGCCTCCGTCGCGAAGCTGGTCACGAAGCGGAGGAAACGTTCGTCCGCCCCGATCGTGAAATCGGCGGGCAGGCTCAGGCTGCCCCAAGGCGCGGCGCGGATGCCCGCGGCCGCGATGGCGGCGGCGACGGCTTCCGGCACGACGACGAAGATCTCGTTGGCCTCGGTCGGCCAAGGCAGGCGCACGCCCGGCACCGCGCCGAGGCCCGAAGCGAGCTTCGCGGCCATGGCGTTGGCGTTGCGGGCATTGTCGATCCAATGGCCGTTCTCGAGAAGGCCCACCATCTGCGCGCCGAGCAGCCGGCCCTTGGACACGGTGTGGCCCGACCGCTTGCGGCGATATTGGAAGTTCTCCGCCCGGGACTTGTCGAAGAACATCACGGCCTCGCAGGCCAGCGCGCCGTTCTTGGTCGCCCCGAAGGAGACGACGTCGATGCCCGCTTTCCACGTCATCTCCGCCGCCGTGCAGCCGAGCGCGACCATCGCGTTGGCGAAGCGCGCGCCGTCGAGATGCGTGCCGAGCTTGTGCGCTTCGGCGACGGCGGTGAGCGCGCGGATTTCGTCGAGCGTGTAGAGCGTACCCGCCTCCGTGACCTGCGAAATCGAAAGCGCCGCGGGCTGGACCGACTTCACCACGCCCGGCACATAGCGTTCGAGCGTCTCCTCCAGCGCCGCCGCCGTGAAT
>CAYNUN010000237.1:0-3886 GCA_964400345.1 uncultured Methylobacteriaceae bacterium | reverse complement strand
GCAGGGGTGCGTCGTCTTCGCGTTCGGGTGTTGACATGGTTTCTGTGCCCATCTATTGAATGTGCGTATCAAGTTTCTGTGCGCACAATAGACGGGTCCATCGATTCTGTCAGCGCCTTTTTCGACGGGAGCCGTCGCCGTGATCGATGACGAAGAGAACATTCTCGTGCCGAGCGACGACGCGCCCGTGTCGGATAACGGCGCTTCGGAAGGGCCGAGCGTCGTTCGCCCTCGCGGCTTCGACATCCTCGTCGCCCGCTATTTCGAGGCCAAGAGCCGGGAGGCTCTTCAGGACGAAGACATGACCCTGTCCGAAGCCTCCGAAGCCGTGGCTCGGAACCTGATGACGACGCCTGCTGAACTCTCTCGTCAGGTCATGGTGAAGATCAACATCTTCGAGGCCGAACTCACCGCCGAATATGCCGACGGAGCTTGGCTCGACCACCGAATCCTGCCGATGTTCGCGGCGCTG
Organism: uncultured Methylobacteriaceae bacterium; assembly: GCA_964400345.1. Classification (GTDB taxonomy): domain Bacteria; phylum Pseudomonadota; class Alphaproteobacteria; order Rhizobiales; family Beijerinckiaceae; genus JAIXZO01. The sequence continues at coordinate 3,414 of CAYNUN010000237.1, read as the reverse complement.
AAAGCCGAGCTGATCCGGTTCGGGATCGGCCGTTCGAACGAAGAGCATGCCTGATGCCGCATGACCTCGCTTCGCTCCGTCCCGGCTTCTCCCCGACCGCTACATCCTCACGCCCGAGTATCGTCATGAAGCTTGTTCTCTCCGCTACGGCTCTTGCTCTCTTCACCGCCATGGCCTCCGCGGCCGAACCCCGCGTGATCGAGGAAGCGGAACGCTACACGGTGAAGATCTCCTCGAGCGTCGAATATCCCTTCGGCAACGAATACAAGGGCTCGAGCCGCGGTGCAGGTTTCCTGATCGACAAGGAACGCGGCTGGATCCTGACCAATGCCCATGTCGCCAAGCGCTCGCCCTCGACCGTTCGCGTCAATTTCAAGAACGGGGCGCAGATCCGCGCTTCGAAGGTTCATGTCGACGATCATCTCGATCTCGCCGTGCTCCGCATCGATCCGGCCGCGATCCCCGAGACGGCGCGGATCGCGGACTATGAATGCGCGGTCGATGCCGCGCCCGGCCGGCCCGTGATCGCCTACGGGCATCCCTGGAGCCTCGACTTCACGGCCACCCGCGGCATCGTGAGCGGCACCAAGGCGATGAGCGGCACGGAAAAGCTTCAAACCGACGCGGCGATCAATCCCGGCAATTCCGGTGGTCCCTTGATCGACGAGCGCTCCGGCAAGATCATCGGCATCAATGCTTCAACGCTGATGAAGAGCAGCGCGGAGGGGCTGAGTTTCGCCGTGCCGATGCATCTCGTCTGCACGATCATCGACCTCCTGAGGGCCGGCAAGGATCCGTCTCCGCCGAAGCTCGCGGCGGAATTCGGGACGACGCTTCGTGACCGCGAACTCGTCGTCGGCGAGGTCGGGGAACTCTGGCGCGGCCGACTGAACATCGGCGACCGCATCCTCTCCGTCGACGGGGACGAACGCGTGCGCTTCGCATCGCGCCTGATCGACCGGATGCGCGGCAAGACCGAGGTGAAGGTCCTCGTCCAGCGTGCCGGCAAGAAGGTCGAGACGACGCTTCCCGTTCCCGCCGAGAAGTCCGTCGTGGTCCGTGAAGGGGTGCATGTGTCCGGGATGAGCCTCGCGCCTTCGACCGTGCCGGGCAGCGATGCTTCGATCATGGTCGTGCACTTCATCGACGACGCCTCCGTCGCGGACCAATCCGAATTCCGCGAGGGCGACCGCGTCGTCGCGATCGACGGCAAGCCGATCCGCTCCCTGCAGGAAGCCGCCGAAGCACTCGCAGGCAAGGACGGAGACGAGGTGGAGTTCGTGCTGCGGCGCGAGCGCAGCCGAGGATCACGCCTCTATGACGTCGTCGCCCGCCGCCTCGATGTCGACGAGGCCGTGTTCATCGATGCCAAGGGGCGAAGGCCTTTGAAGGGAGCCGAGTGAGCGACGGTGTCCGAACCGTTGCATGACGCGTGAAGATAAAGTATTCTTGAACTGCATGCAGAAGGAAGTCGTCTTCCGCCGACCTGCCTACCCGGGCAAGGTGGTTCCCTGCAAAGGGCATGCGGCCGAAAAGGCAAATATACGGGGCATAAGGTCCATGCTCCGCCCGTTGTTGGAAAGGAACGGCATGGTCCGAGACGATCGTCTTCCGAACGCTTGATATCCGCATTGTAGTGATCTTGTCGGGCCGCTTGCCTCACCCGCGAGCGGACGGGATCCCCCATGCCTGTTCATCGAAGCTCGGGCTTCTCCGAACAGGCGCCGACAGGGCCTCGGATCGTCCGGCCCGCCGACCCTCCGCGTCGAGGATTTGTCCTCCGGCTTGTGCCCCCGGCGCGGTTCTCTCCCCCATAGCACTAAAGAGGAAACCGTCATGCAATCCTTCACCGTTCCCCATCTCGACGCCCTGTCCCGCATCACGCCGGGCAGCCTCTATCCGCATCAGGCGGACGGCGTCGCCTTCCTGATCTCCAAGAAGCGCGCGATCCTCGCCGACGACATGGGTCTCGGGAAGACGCGACAGGCGATCGTCGCGCTCGAAGCCGCAGCCGCCGAAGGCGTCATCCTCGTCGTCTGCCCCGCCTCGCTGAAGCTCAATTGGAAGCGCGAGATCCTGATGGTCGATCCCGCCGCGCGGATCGAGGTGATCGGGCACGACAAGAGCGCCGTGGCGGATCCGCGCTGGATCATCGTGAACTACGACCTCCTGCGCAAGGACGCCGCGCGGCTGCACGGCATCGCCTGGTCCGCCGTCGTTCTCGACGAGGCGCATTTCATCAAGAATGCGAGCACGCGCACGACGCACTGCCTCAAGCTGCTCGGCGTGCAGGACGACGCCAAGGCCGCCCCGATCGGCCCCGACTTCGTCTTCCTTCTCACCGGAACGCCGATGACGAACCGGCCGCGGGATCTCTTCAACCTTCTCCGCTGCGTCGGTCATCCCTCGGCCCGCAGCTTCCTCTCCTTCGCCAAGCGCTATTGCGACGCCTACCGCAACGATTTCGGCTGGGTCACCACCGGCGCATCCAATCTCGACGAACTCAATCTCCTGATGAAGGAGGTCATGCTGCGGCGGAAGAAGGACGAGGTCCTCGATCTCCCGCCCAAGATCCGCAGTTGGGTTCCGGTCGACGTCTTCGATCAACCCGCCGCGCTGAACGCCGTCGAGGATTTCCTCGTCTGGTACCAGAGCACCGACGCCGCGCAGCCGAACGATACGCAATTCCTCGCGCGTCTCACCAAGGTCCGCGTCGCTCTGCACAAGGCCAAGCACAAGGCCGTCGCCGAGCGCATCCGCGACGTGATCGAAGCGGGCGAGAAGGCCGTCGTGTTCACGAGTTTCAACGACGGCGTGACGAAGCACGCCAAGGCGCTCGGGCCCGCCGCCGTCACGATTACCGGATCGCAGACGACCGAGCAGCGGATGGAGGCCGTCGATCGGTTCCAGACCGATCCGAACGTGAAGGTCGCGCTCTGCAACATCATCGCGGGCGGCGTCGGCATCACCCTGACGGCGGGCACGCATGTCATCTTCCAGGATCTCGACTGGGTCCCCGCCAACCACGCGCAGGCCGAGGATCGCTGCTACAGGCTCGGCCAGACGAAGCGCGTGACGGTCGAATATTTCCACGCTGCCGGAACGCTCGACGGCTATATCGCCAAGCTCCTCGAAGCGAAGATGGCGTTGATCGGCGCGGTGGAAGCCGAGGACGTGCCGACGGCCCCGATCCTCGCCCAGCTCGAGGCGGATCTGCGTCGGCTGGCACCCGCTCTCATCGAAGAGGTCCGCCTCGCCCGTATGGGCGGGATGACGGCCGAGGCGGCGGTGACCCGCCTCGCCAAGGAGCGGCCGCGCCACGCGGTGTCGGACGATCCGCTCGGAACGTCCGGCTCATGGGAGTTCAAGAGCGAACGCGACGCCTCGCAGGTCTACCGCGTGACCTACGGCCGT
>CAYNUN010000236.1:0-3933 GCA_964400345.1 uncultured Methylobacteriaceae bacterium | reverse complement strand
AGCCGATGGGCGCAAAGGTGACGGGGCCCGACGGGCAGGACCGCCCGGTGCATATGGGCTCCTACGGCATCGGCCCGAGCCGGCTGGTGGCGGCGCTGATCGAAGCCTTCCACGACGATCAGGGCATCGTCTGGCCGGAGGCGGTCGCGCCGTTCAAGGTGGCGCTGCTCAATCTCAAGGTCGGCGATGCGGGAACGGATGCGGCCTGCGAGACGATCCACCGCGCTCTCGCGGCGCGCGGCGTCGACGTGCTGTATGACGACCGCGACGATCGGCCGGGCGCGAAATTCGCGACGGCGGATCTGATCGGCCTGCCGTGGCAGGTCCTCGTCGGGCCGAAAGGCCTCGCAGAGGGCAAGGTGGAATTGAAGCGGCGCGCGACGGGGGAGCGGGAACTGCTCTCCATCGAGGATGCCGTGCTCCGGCTTTCGGCTTGACCGCATGAACGAAACCGCCGCTCCGGTTCCGGCGATCCGCGCCTTCGCCTCCTTCGAATGGCTCGTGGCGGCCCGCTATCTGCGCGCGCGACGCCGCGAAGGATTCATTTCGGTGATCGCGGGCTTCTCCTTTCTCGGCATCATGCTGGGGGTGGCGACGCTGATCATCGTGCTGTCGGTGATGAACGGCTTCCGGAAGGAACTGCTCGACAAGATCCTCGGCGTGAACGGCCACGTCTTCGTGAGCGGCATCGAACGTCCGCTGAGCGATTTCGCGGATGTGACGTCGAAGATCACGGCGATTCCCGGCGTGACGCTCGCCATGCCCGTGGTCGAAGGGCAGGCGCTGGCGTCCTCGCCCGTAAATGCGGGCGGCGTTCTCGTGCGCGGCCTGCGGGAAGAGGACATCAAGCGGGTGCCCTCGATCGCGGGCAATGTGCGCATGGGCACGCTGCACGGGTTCGAGGAAGGGCAGGGCGTCGTGATCGGGCGGCGGCTCGCTGACCAGCTGTTCCTGCGGCCGGGGGACGGGCTGACGCTGACCGCGCCGCGCGGGCCGCAGACGCCCTTCGGCACCGCGCCGCGGGTGAAGACCTATCCCGTCCGCGCCGTCTACGAAGTCGGCATGTCGGAATTCGACTCCGCCTTCGTCTATCTCCCGCTCGCCGAGGCGCAGGCCTTTTTCGGCCGCGACGGGGATGTGAGCGTCATCGAAGTGTTCCTGCGCGATCCCGACAAGGTGGACGAGGCGCGGGCGGCGGTGGATGCGGCGATTTCGAGACCCGTGATCGTCACCGATTGGCGCATGCGGAACCGGACCTTTTTCGGCGTGCTGCAGGTGGAGCGGAACGTGATGTTCCTGATCCTCACGCTGATCGTGCTGGTGGCGGCGCTCAACATCGTCTCCGGGCTGATCATGCTCGTGAAGGACAAGAGCGCGGACATCGCGATCCTCCGCACGATGGGCGCGACGCGCGCGGCGATCCTGCGGATCTTCCTCATCACGGGCGCTTCGATCGGCGTGGCGGGGACGATGGCCGGGCTGGTGCTGGGCGTCGTCGTCGCCGTCAATGTCGAGCATCTGCGGGATCTGCTGTCGCGCTTGTCGCAGACGGAGCTGTTCCCGGCGGAGTTCTATTTCCTCAGCCGGCTGCCCTCGGCGATCGACCCGACCGAAGTGGTGACCGTGGTCGCCATGGCGCTGACGCTGTCGCTGCTCGCGACGATCTATCCCGCCTGGCGCGCCGCGCGCCTCGATCCCGTCGAAGCGCTTCGTTACGAGTGAGGATGCGATGACGGAGGCCGTGCCGCACCCCGCGCTTTTCCTTTGGCAGATCGAGCGCCGCTTCATGGACGCGGAGCGCACGATCGAAGTGCTGCGCCGGGCCGATCTCGCCGTGTGGCCGGGCCAGACGGTGGCGCTGATCGCGCCGTCCGGCACGGGCAAGTCGACGCTGCTGCACATCGCCGGCCTGCTCGAGAAGCCCGACGGGGGCGACGTCTATATCGGCTCCCGCCCGACCGCCGCGCTCGACGACGATTCGCGGACGGCGATGCGGCGGACGGAGATCGGATTCGTCTATCAGTCGCATCGGCTGCTTCCGGAATTCAGCGCGCTCGAAAACGTGATGATGCCGCAGCTGATCGGCGGGCTCGCGCGCGAGGAGGCGGAAAAGCGTTCGCGCGAGATCCTCGGCTATCTCGGGCTCGGCGAAAGGCTCTCGCATCGTCCTTCGGAACTGTCGGGGGGCGAGCAGCAGCGCGTCGCCATCGCAAGGGCCGTCGCCAATCGCCCGCGGATCCTCCTCGCGGACGAGCCGACGGGCAATCTCGACCCGAAGACCTCGGCGCATGTCTTCGACACGCTGCTCGGGCTGGCGCGCATATCGCGCCTCGCGGCCGTGGTGGCGACCCACAATCTCCAACTGGCCTCGCGCATGGACCGCCGCGTGACGCTGAGCGACGGCGTGGTCGTCGAGCTGGATTAAGCTTCCGTCAACCGTTCCGAACGGCCTTCGAAAGAAGGCGCTTGCAAAGAGAACAAAACAGGAACACTGTTGCTGCATAAGGCAACACGGAGAGCGAACATGATCACCGCCTTCATCGAAGACGTCGCCGACATCGCCGCGATCGGCAGCTTCGTCGCCATGGTCTGCACCTTCGCCGCAGCCGTCTGAGGACGACGCCGCGATCCGAGCGGGGAGGGGCTGGACCCCGCGCTCCGGATCGCCATGATCGGGGTTCCCTTCGAAAGGTTCCCCCCGTGAGTCGCATTCTGTCCGACGTCGGCTTCGTGCATCTGCACGTGCATTCGTCCTTCTCGCTGCTCGAGGGGGCGCTGAGGATCGACGATCTCAAGAAGCTCGCGCTGAAGGACCGGATGCCGGCCCTTGCGCTCACCGACACGAACAATCTGTTCGGCGCGCTCGAATTCTCGGAGAAGATGTCGGGCGCGGGCATCCAGCCGATCGTCGGGATCGATCTCGCGATCGAATTCGGGGACGACCGTGCGCCGGGGCGCGGACCCGTCGCGCTCGCGAAGCGGCCGTCGATCGTGCTGCTGTGCATGAACGGCGAGGGTTACGCCAATCTCGTCAAGATCGGCTCCCGCGCCTTTCTCGGCCCGGCGCAGGGGGAGGAGCCGCATGTCTCCTTCGAGGAACTCGCGGCCCGATCGAGCGGGCTGATCGCGCTGACGGGCGGACCGGACGGGCCTTTGGACCGCGCGCTCGCCCAAGGGCAGGACGATCTGGCGGAAGCGCGGTTGAAGCGGCTCGCCGACGTGTTCGGCGACAGGCTCTATGTGGAGATCCAGCGTCACGATCTCGATGCGGAGCGGGCGGTGGAGCCGCGGCTGCTCGATCTCGCCTATCGGCACGGCGTGCCGATCGTGGGGACGAACGAAGCCTATTTCTCGAAGCCGGACGATTATGCGGCGCATGACGCGCTGCTGGCAATCGCGGACGGGCGGATCGTCTCGGACGAGGAACGGCGGCGCGTGACGCCGAGACACGACTTCAAGACACGCGCGGAAATGGTTGAGATCTTTCGGGATATTCCGGAAGCCGCGGCGAACACGATCGAGATCGCGATGCGCTGCGTGCATCGGCCGAAGACGCAGAAGCCGATCCTGCCGCGATTCACGGACGGGGACGAGGACGAGGGTGCGGTGCTCGACCGCATGGCGCATGACGGCCTGACCAAGCGCCTCGCGGTGCACGGCTGCGCGCCGGGGCTGACGGAGGAGGATTACCGCACACGGCTCGACTTCGAATTGTCGGTCATCAAGCGGATGAATTTTCCGGGCTATTTCCTGATCGTCGCGGATTTCATCCAATGGGCGAAGGCGCAGGACATCCCGGTGGGGCCGGGCCGTGGTTCGGGCGCGGGCTCGCTCGTCGCCTGGGCGACGACGATCACGGATCTCGATCCGCTGCGGTTCGGGCTGCTGTTCGAGCGGTTCCTCAACCCCGACCGCGTGTCGATGCCGGACTTC
>CAYNUN010000235.1:0-3947 GCA_964400345.1 uncultured Methylobacteriaceae bacterium | reverse complement strand
CACGGCGCTTTGCAGGGGGCAAATCTTACGATCACCCGCGCATGCGGGATGAGGTGGTGAGCCGGGAGGGGATCGAACCCTCGACCACATGATTAAAAGTCACGTGCTCTACCGCTGAGCTACCGGCCCGGAACGCGAGAGAGCGATTCCAGCGTCCCGAAGGACGGCTCCGAAGAGTGCGCTCTGCCTAATGCGCCGACCGGCGGGGGTCAAGTGCGCATGGCCGGGATGCGTCGCGGAACGCCGTCAGGCCGACGCTTCGTCGGGCAGCGCCGAGAGGACGTTGAGGAGCGCGCGGTCGCCCATCACGACCATGGCCTCCTTGGGCTTCAGCCAAGCGCGTGCATCATCGAAGCCCGCCGCGTCGGCGAGCTTGGCCTCGGCCAGAGCGCGCTCCGGGTCGATGTCGCCGCGTCGGCGCCGGGGAACCTGCGGGAGCATCGCGACATGCGCGGCGCGGAGCGTTTCGTCCTCGCGCAGCAGACGCAGGCCGTCGGCGTCGTCGAAACCGAGCTTTTCAAGCTCTTTCGCAAGGGCGTTGGCGCGAGTGACGACGGCGGGCGGCTCCGTTTCCTCCGGCGTCAGGAGAAGCCCGCGCCGGCGCAGCGCGAGACCGAGCGCGAGGCTCGCCGAGGCGGCGGAGATCGGGATCGCGAGCACAAGGCCGACGATGGTGGGCGACATCCAGCCCGCGAGCGAGGGCGCGATCATGAAGGCGGAGACGCCCGCGATCACGCCCAAGGCGACATGCGAGCGATGCCGACGGATGATGTCGGCGAGGGGGATGGAGCCGTCGTCGCGGCGTTGCGGGTTCCAGCCCGTGTCGCGGCCGAAGACGATGTGCATCACCGCGCCCGACTGGATCAGCATCATGATCGGCGCGATCAGCGCCGAAGCGACGATCTCGATCAGGGCGGAGAGCGTCAGCTTGACGCCTCCGCCGCAGGCGATGCGCTCGCTCCGGCGGAACAGGGCGAGCAGCAGCCCGAAGAGCTTCGGTGCGAGAAGAATCACCATGGTCACGGCGAACAATTGGAGCGCACGCTCGGCGTCGAAGCGCGGCCAAGCGGGAAAGAGCGAGAACTCCTTCGTGAAATATTCCGGCCGGACGTATCGCGTCTGCAGGACGAGCACGATGCCGACGAGCAGCTGCCCGAGCCAGAAGGGCGAGGCGAGATAGCCCATGATGCCCGTCGCGAAATGCTGACGCGTCGGCCATGTCAGCGCCTTCGCGCCGATGACGCGGGCATGCTGCAGATTGCCTTGGCACCAGCGGCGGTCGCGCACCGAAAGATCGATCAGCGAGGGCGGGCTCTCCTCGTAGCTCCCCGTCAGTTCGGGGAGCATGTAGACGGTGTAGCCCGCGCGGCGGATCAACGCCGCCTCCACGAAATCATGGCTCAGAATGTGCCCGCCGAAGGGCGGCTTGCCCGAAAGGGTGGGCAGGCCCGCATGCGCGGCGAAGGCGGCGGTGCGGATGATCGCGTTGTGGCCCCAATAATTGCCTTCGCGCCCGGACCATGCGGCGAGCCCCGTCGCGATCACCGGGCCGTAGATCCGCGCGGCGAATTGCTGGAGGCGCGCGAACAGCGTGTTGCGGTTGATGATCAGCGGCAGGGTCTGGATGATGCCCGCGTCGGGGTCCGCCTCCATAGCCGCGGCGAGGCGCACGATGCAGGCGCCCGTCATCACGCTGTCGGCGTCGAGCACCAGCATGTGGTCATAGGCGCCGCCCCAGCGGGTGACGAAGTCTTCGATGTTTCCGGACTTGCGTCCGATATTCTTCGGCCGGTGGCGATAATGGACGCGGGCGCGATCTCCCAGGCGGGCACGCAAGGCGAGGAAGGCGCGTTCCTCGGCGATCCAGACGTCGGGGTTCGTCGTGTCCGAAAGCACGAAGACGTCGAAGGCGTCGATGAGGCCCGTCGCCTCGATCTCCTCGATCATGGCTTGAAGGGCGGCGAAGGTCCGGTTCGTGGCCTCGTTGTAGACGGGCATCACGAGGGCGGTCCGCGTTCTCAGCGCGGTCGGGACGGGCGGCGCCTTCGGATTGCGCGCCAGAACGAGGAAGCCGAGCACGGCGCTCGTGAAGGCGATCGCGATCCAGGAGAAATTGATCGTGAACAGGATCAGCAGCAGCCACTGCAGGAAGGTGACGCCCGACACCGAGACGACGCCGTACATCTCGCCCGCGCCCCAAGCGGTGAGGCCCAGCGCGCCGCCGAAGACGAAGAGCCGTGCGAGCCGGGGAGGGCGAGCGCTTGCGGGCTTCCGCGCCTTGCGGCGGTCGAAGCGCGACAGCGACTGCGCGGGCATGTCGAGATGCACTTCCGGCGGAAGGGCGGGGCGGGCGAGGGGAGGCGTGTCCCCGGCACGCGCGGCGCGGGGCGGGATCGGATCGGTCAGGGCGTCCATCGATAAAGCCATGTCTCGCTGACGGGCTTGCCCCCGGCCTGCAGGACGAGCCGCAATTCGGCCGCCGTTTCGGTTCCCGGATCAAGATCGAAACCGACCCGGCAGAGCCGCCGGTCGGGATGGGACCATAAGCGCACATTGCCGACGGAACCCGGGCCGACCGAGACGACGGGCCTCAGATCCGGAAGGTTCTGCGGCTCCCGCAACGCGTCGCCCGTGAAGTCGACCACGAAACGCCGCCGCCGACCCGGCCCGCCGCGGCCCGCGCGCGTCGCCGTCGCCACCGCGAGAGGCGGCCTTTCGGGCGGTTGCCACGCCCAATACTGACGGTAGGCGAAGGTCGCCTCCACGCCCGGCTGGAGAGGCTGGCGCGGCCGCCAGAAGGCGATGACGTTGTCGTTGATCTCGTTGTCGGTCGGGATTTCGAAGAGCTGCACCGCGCCCGCGGCCCAGTCCCCGATCGGTTCGTTCCAGACGCTCGGTCGACGGTCCCAGCGCTGGTCGTCGTCGAGAAAGGCGGCGAAGTCCCGCTCGCGCTGCAGCAGACCGAAGCCTTTGGGAGAGGGATCTACGAAGGCGGAGATCTGCAGCGTCTCCGGGTTGGACAGCGGCCGCCAGATCCACTCGCCGTTGCCGTTGTGGATCGACAAGCCTTGGGATTCGTGGACCGCGGGGCGCGGGTCGTCGGCCGTGCGGCGCGAATGCGCGCCGAAGAAGAACGTCGTCTGCATGCCGCCGATGCCGTAATTCTCGACGGCGACGCGGGGAAACAACGTCAATTCGGTGTCGATGATCGGCACTTCGCCCGCGCGCAGAGTGAACCGATAGGCGCCCGTCAGGCTCTCGCTGTCGAGCAGGGCGTAGATCACGAGCGCGGTGCCGACGGGGCCGGGCCGCTCCAGCCAGAAGGCGCGGAAGGCGGGGAACTCCTCGCCGCGGGTGTCGCCCAGCTTCAGCGTCAATCCGCGGGCCATGATGCCGGGGATCTGGCCGCGCGCCGCGCTGCGGAAATGGCTCGCGCCTTGGAAGATCGCCAATTCCCGCGCGCGGCCCTCCAGCGCGTCGCCGAAGACGCGGAAGCCCGAGAAGCCCATGTCCGGGAGGGTCGCGGGAACGTTGAGCCGGCCGTATTCGAATTTGCCGCGCTCATAGGCGATGCGCCGCACCGTCCCGTCCTCGACGATGAAGAGTTGGACGGGCGTGGTGAAGGCATAGCCCCGATGCAGCGGCTCGATCGCGAAGCCGCGCCCTTCCTGGCTCCAGATCCAGGCGCCCGGAACGGCGCGGATCCCGGCATAGCCGTCCTGATCGAGCTTCACGAAGGGTTCGGGAAGATCGTTCTGCGGCGGGGCATAGGGGCGGCGGGAGAGACCGCGGGCGAGATCGAGCAGTCCGGTCCACGAGAATTTCTGCCCCTCGCCGATCGAGGCGGCGATGGCTTGGCGCACCTCCTGCGCGAAGGCTCCGCCCGTCCCGGCCGCGGCGGCGAGGCCGAGGCCGAGACCGAGCACGCCGCGTCGATCGAACCCGAT